>JBBROT010000212.1:0-6240 GCA_038229155.1 Bryobacterales bacterium
GATTCGAAGCGGTCCAGCAGCAATCCAGCGAAATCCGCAGCCCGCGATTGTAGGATAGGGGATACCAAAAAACAAACATTTGATGGCAATACCGACCGCTCCGGCAAAGTTCGAAGGCACGCTTTGCGAACTGTATGACAGGCACATGGAACTCGCTCTGCCTTCGCGCGACAAGGTTCTTCGATTTCACGAGTGGATGTGCCGCTACGCCGATACAGAACCGGAAGAAGCCGCTGACCACATCTTCCCAGTGCGGGCTGTAACGGAAACTGACGGCGGGAGATTGTTGAGACGGTGGACGGAACGCGCATTGCCCCTTCAGATAACTCACCCGCATGGGTTGTTCACGCCCTCTTGATGGGCAACAATCGCTCGCACCCACTCCAGCTTGATAGCTGGGCTGACTTCAACACCCTGATGTGCAGCAAGATCGCCACACACATGTTTGACGTTCCTAAATGCGTGGCTTGGTCGGCGAACTCCTTTGGTTGGTACGTCGCCCACATTCTGCCTGCGAAGAATCGGAATACAGCGTGGCGAAACTGGAGCCGGCCAGAAGTGGCGCGCCGTTTCTTCCGAACCCTGCACCCATGTAACCTCTTCTTCGTTCCCGGCGTGCGCAATCGAGAACTCGGAGAAAGTACCAGCGTGATCGCACACATCCTTATGCGATTCTCTGAAAGGTATGGATCTGACTTCTGGCAAGACTTCGTCCGCCGAAGCACTGGCGAATTGACCCCGGCGGCTCAATTGCCGGCGTCAGATGGATCTTTGTTGGTTCGATTGGGCGAACCAAAACCGCGCCCCGTCCGCCCACAAAAAGTTACAAATTCCAAGCCAACTGATCTTGCGCAGGGGACCGTACGTTATTCGGCTTCGCGCCTCACTTTCAAGCGGGATGTCATCGAACCCCTCGCTGAAGACGAGGCCTTCGAAGTCGAGACGCCTTTCGGCACATTTCGCTTCACCAAACGCCAATTCTACGAAGATTTTCCTAACATTCCTCGGACTGAGTCATACCGCAGCCTTGGAATTTATCATGGTGCGAAGCTTCATCAGAAAGCTCTTCATCGACGTATACGTGTTTGAACCAGTGCCTCAAATTCAAATCACTTTCAGCACTCCCGTAAACTCAAACTTCAACCGCGCATGCGCCTCGCGAAGCGCGCCATCCACATCCTCTTTCCTCGCTGCCCGCGCAAACAGAAATCCCAAATAACTCGCCCCTTCCGGCAGCGGCACCACACGATACCCCACCTTCGCCGTAATCACGCATCTGGTAATTCCAGTCACCGCCAGCGCGTCCTCCACCCCCGTCACGCGCTGAAACACGCCGCCTGGCCCAATCGGAATCATCATCACTCCCGCCGCTTCGGCCTCCCTCGCAAAGCCGGTCACAGATTCGCCCGCCGCATGCCGCAGCAGCACTTCCTCCAGCGTGGCACCGCCCGTAAACCTAAGCACGCTCGCGCATAACCCGCCAATTGGCCTCGCCGCCACCTCCAAAACAAACACGCCTTCCGGGTTCACCCGCACCTCCGCGTGCACCGGCCCATGCGATAATCCAAGCGCCTTTACCGCGCGCTCCTCGGCCCGCGAAATTGGATTCTTTTCGTCAATTGTCAGGTAGATCGATTCTTCGAAAAACGGCCCATCCAGCGGGTCCGGCTTCTCAAATAGCGTAAACGTCTGCAGCGCGCCCCGGGTCATCACGCCTTCAAGCGCAAATTCCTTTCCGGGGATGAATGTCTCTACTTGCATCTCGTCGTCGCTCACCATCCTGCCGATGCGCAGCCGGGCCGATTCATACTCCGAATCGTTATCAGCGCGGATCACTCCGCGGCTTGCGGAGAGGTGTAAAGGCTTCAAAACAAGGGGGTAACGCAAATTTGGCTTCGTTCCTGCAATTTTTATGCGCACCGAATCCGGCGACGGCAATCCCGCGCCCCGCAACCGTTCGCGCGTCAGCCCTTTATCGTGGCAAACCTCGGCCGCCTCGGCGGAATGGAATGGAATTCCCTGCAACTCCGCGGCGCGCGCCGCCAGCAAAGCGGGCAGATCCCCCACCGCCAGGACGCCGTCGCACGGCGGTATTCGTTTCGCCGATTCTTCCCGCTCCTCGAACCGCACCGGCACCGCGCGGTCCGCCCAGGGGTCCTCCAGAATGTGGCAGCGGTCGGTCGCCAACGTGAGCCGTAATCCCAGTTGCCGGGCAGCTTCGTCGAACGCGCGAACCTGGTAACCGGTAATCGCCGCCACCAGCACAATGTGTTTCATATCAGAGCGAACTGCTCCTCGGTTGGCTCCGCTCAGCAATACCACGGCTCGTTCAAATACGGCACCGTGGCGCGACCGGGAATCAGGAAATCGAGCGGCTTCTCACAAGCCGCCTCCCACACCCGCTCAAACACTTCACGCCTTCGCCCGCGATCCGTCGCCACGATCTTCGACACCGTAAGCGCCAGCCTGTCCATCTCCACGTCAGGATGCACCCACGGATACACCAGCCGCTGTTCATCGAACGCTTGCGTTTCCAGATACGGCAGCAGCAATGATCCCGCCGGAACCAGCAGCCGGATCGCCCACTGCACAGGCGCGACGTTCTCGATCAGACCTAAATCCGCGACCGCGCGCAGCAGATCCCGAAACCCCGCCAAACCGGTCCAGGGTGTGAACGCTACAAACGTCGGGCTCAAACAGAGCCCCACCTCGCGCATCAGCGCCACCGCTTCCACAAAGTCCGCGCGCGTGTGATTCTTCGCGAACCGCTCCAGCACGGCATCGTCCACGCTCTCCACGGCGCTGGTCACGAACAGGCACCCGGTACCTTTCAAAAGCGGCAGCAGCGCGCGATGCTTCAGCAAGTGCTCCACCTTGATCGTCACGTCATAAGTAAGGTCGGGAAACTCCTCATGCAGCGCTGCCACCAACGCCATCGCATGGCCCGGCCCATTGAAAAAGTCCGGATCGCCGAATGTGATATGCCGCGAACCGCCCGCCACCTGCTGCCGGATATCGGCCAGCACCACATCGCGTTGCACAATCCGGAACGCTCCGTTATACACCGGCACAATGGGGCAATGCCGGCACAAATGCTTGCACCCGCGGCTGGCCTCCGTGTAGCCCGCAACCCGCGGCGCGCCCATGCCCAGCAGTTCGGCATACCGCGCGGCATCGGGGAGCCCATCGCGCTCCGGCACCACGAACCGCTGCTTCCCGAGTGACACTTCAGGCGCAACTTTGCCGCTCGCCCAATCCACCAGTCCCTGTTCGAACTCGCCGCCGAGTATCGTTTCCACTCCGGCCTTCCGCAACGCGCCCGCATTGATCGGCGCATATAATCCATACGCCGCAAAGCTCGCTCCCGGGTTCCGCCGCATCAAGCCTGGCAGCAGTTTCAAAGCCAGCACCGTCGCCGTATGCATCGGAAGATAGAGCGCGATCAGTTCTGAATTTTCCGCCGCGCCTTCGGGCAATTTGTCCCGGCTCAGGTCCACCGCGCGCACGAAATGACCCGCGCGCCTCAACCAAGCTGCCGGGCTTGCGAGTCCAAATGGCTGGCGGCCCATCTCATAGGTAGAGAGAAGCAGGATTTGCACAGGTAGAATGAGGTGGTAGCAACATGTTAGCAACTCAAACAATCGCCGAAGAGATTCTGGACCTGAAGCGTGACCGGCGCGCCATCCTTCTGGCTCATCATTATCAGGAAGCCGAAATTCAAGAGCTGGCCGATTGCGTGGGCGATTCTCTCGAACTCGCGCGCAAGGCCCGCAGCTTTCAGGGTGATGTCATAGCCTTCTGCGGCGTATGGTTCATGGCCGAGACCGCGAAGATCCTCAACCCGGATCGCATCGTCGTCGTTCCGGACAAAAACGCGTCCTGCAGCCTCGTCGAAAGTTGCCCCGTCGAGCCGATTCGCGAATACCGCCGCCGCAATCCCGATCACGTCATCGTCAGCTACATCAACACCTCCGCCGACGTCAAAGCGGAAAGCGACATCATCTGCACCTCGCGCAATGCGGTCGATGTCGTGAATTCCGTTTCCGCCGAAAAGACCGTGCTCTTCCTCCCGGATCGCAATCTGGGCGCATACGTTCAAAAGCAGAGCGGCCGCCAGAACATGAAAATCTGGCAGGGTGCCTGCATCGTTCACGCCACCTTCCCGGAGCGCCGCCTGCTTGAAAAAATGCGCGAACATCCAGAGGCTGTCGTCATCGCGCACCCCGAGTGCCCCGAACCCGTTCTCAAGCATGCCGAATTCATCGGCTCCACATCCGCCCTGATCGATTTTTGCGTTCGCAATCCCGCGCGCGAATTCATCGTCATGACCGAAAGTGGCGTCAGCTTTTCCATGAAAAAGCTCGCGCCCGGCAAGCAGTTCTATTTCGTCGCGAATGAAAACTGCAACTGCAGCGAGTGCCCCTACATGCGCATGAACACTCTCGAAAAACTGCGCGATTCTCTCGCCAGCCTGCAGCCCCGCGTCGAAATGGAGCCGGAACTGATGCGCCGCGCACTGCTGCCCATCGAACGCATGCTCGCCCTATAGCGGAACCCTTGTGCCTGAATTGAAAGACACCTTCGGCCGCCTTCACGATAGCCTCCGCATCAGCGTTACAGACCGCTGCAACATCCGCTGCTTCTACTGCATGCCGGAAGAAGGCGTAAAGTTTCAAGCGCGCGAAGAGATCCTGAGCTTTGAAGAAATTGAGCGCGTGGCCCGCATCGCCGCAGCCAATGGAGTCACTAAATTCCGGCTGACGGGCGGCGAACCGCTGGTCCGTCAAGGCCTTCCGGTGCTGATTCGCAAGCTTACCGCCATCCCCGGCATTCGCGATCTGGCGCTCACCACCAACGCTGTTCTGCTGGCCGCGCAAGCTCAATCTCTCTACGCTGCGGGTCTGCGGCGTTTAAATATTCACCTCGATACGCTGGACCGCGAACGCTTCCATTCCATGACGCGCCGCGACGATCTGCCCCGCGTGCTCGAAGGCATTCGCGTGGCCCGCGAAACCGGCTTCACCACCATCAAGCTCAACGCCGTCGCCGTCCGCAATCTGAACGAACCCGACATCGTGCCCATCGCGCGCTTCTGCCGCGAAAATGGCATGGAAGCCCGCTTCATTGAATTCATGCCGCTCGATGCGCAACAGTTGTGGGGCACCGAAAAAGTACTCTCCGCTGACGAAATGCACGCGCGCATCTCCGCCGAAATTGGGCCGCTGGTGGAAGTGCCCGATGCCGATCCGCGCGCCCCCGCAACCGAATATCGCTACGCCGATGGCAGCGGGCGCGTGGGCTTCATCGCGTCGGTCACAAAACCGTTCTGTTTAAATTGCAACCGGCTGCGGCTCACCTCCGACGGCAAACTTCGCTACTGCCTGTTCGCCATCGAAGAGACTGATATCAAACCGCTTCTGCGCCAGGGAGCACCCGATGAAGCCATCGCCGCCGCACTCGCCCGCACCACGCTCGATAAGTGGTTGGGTCACCAAATCGGCTCCACGCACTTCGTTGCGCCGCCCCGCCCGATGTACTCTATAGGCGGCTAGTAGGGCGTCGCCACCCATTTGAATTTCGCGATGGGAAAATCTTTTGTATTCCGGGTGACCAGCGTAAGACGATGCTGTTTTGCCAGTGCCGCCTGAAACGCGTCCGGCAGTTTCCAGGCGTGCTTCCGGCGAAGTTCAGCAGCCAGATCCGCCACCTCTACGTCGATTGCCAATGAGGGAAAACTGTTCAACAGCTGCAAAATCGGGTCGGCGAATTTGCCCTCGTAAGGCACCAGCACCTCGGCCCGTGTAATCACGGAAATGGCGCAATGATCGTGATGTTCGTAAATGTAATCCGTGGCGGCGCGGTTACCGTTCAAGTGATCGATCAGGATCACCGAATCCAGCAGCAGCTTGATCAGTCCCACTCCCGCCGGATCCGGTTCTGATATTCCAGCCCGTCGCCTTCCGTCCATGTGCCGCTCGTCTGGGCCAGCAACTCTTTGAAACCGCGTTCCCGTTCTTCCCTCAGGAAACGGATCGCCACACGCACCACTTCCGTCATCGGTTTTCCTGACCGCTTCGCTTCTTCATCCAGCCAAAGCTTGTCGGTATCCTCCAAACTGATAATCGTCCGCGACATACCCCAACTCTACCACATCACCTCCCCCACACGATATCACCCAACTCAAATGATATCCCGCCCACCACCAACTTACCATTCCCCACTTCCACCCCACTCACCCCC
>JBBROT010000213.1:0-6221 GCA_038229155.1 Bryobacterales bacterium
GCCAAGTTTACGGTTGAAAAACTGAAGCGCCGGGTATTTTAATTGCCGATCCGAAGCGCATATTCGCGATGGGTTCCGGCGGCGTCGGCGATCCGCACGTAATACTGACCGGGATTCAAGCGCGATACGACCAGAGCATGGACATGACCGTTCCGTACGGAAGACGCGGCACCGGACCAAACTTCAGTGCCATCGCCGTTGACGATTTGAACGCGATTGCCCGCGCCTGGTGTCAAATCGCGCGTATCGAGGTCGAGATCGAGAGGCGTTCCGGACTTCGCGGTGGGAATGTATCCGCCGCGAGTCGCGCTGAGAGCGATGGCAAGCGGAGCTGTATCCGGGTTTAATTTATAGACGGCGAACGCGCCCACGATACCAGCGCAAGCGACGGCGGCGGTGGCCCAAACGGGAGCGGGCATCTGGAAATACCGTTTCCAATCCCAGCCGAAAGCGGACGATTCCGGAACCGGAGCGACAAGCGCCGACCGCATTCCTCGAACGAAACTATCGGTATCCGTTACACGGTCCTGACATTCCGCACAAATCAGCAGGTGTTCCTCGAAGACGTCCAACTGTTCGCCGTCGAGCTTATTCATTGAGTAAGATTCCAAGACAGCTTCGTCCGGGTGACCTGTGTGCAACATTTGATTCCCTCTTGCTGCCTTAGTGCGGCGACGTAAAAAATTCTCTCAAAATATTTTTCGCCGGGGAAGTCATCCGAAGAGGGCGGTGTTGCGGTTCGCCAGTTTTCGTTTGCCCAACTCGCCAAAACGCTGTTTGGCCCTGCTTTTCAGCAGGCGGAACTGAGTTTCGGTCAGGCGCATCTCGCGGCAAATCTGTTCCTGTGTTTCCTCATGGAGGTAAAAGCGGGTGAGAATTTCGCGGTCGCGCTTGGAAATTCCTTTCAGGACGCTGGCGGCGATCTGCCCTTCCTGACGCCCGATGGCCTGGACTTCCGGATTTGAGCCGCGATCGGAAAGTGGACCTGTTGCGTCAAGATCCACCTGTTGGCGACGCGTTTGAACGTTGACATCGATTTGACCGGCGATTTGACGGCGAACGATGGTGCGGACAAAACCCATCAGGCGTTCGGGTTCGCGAAGCTCGCCTTTACGGATGGCCTGGATGACGACGAGAAAACAATCGTGCATGCGGTCGTCAAGATCTTGCGGACCTAATTGACGGCAGAGATAAAAGCGGATACCGCGGGAAAACACGCGGTAAAGCTCTTCCATTGCCGCATCTTCATTGGCCTGAATACGCTTGACGAGATCGGCCCAATCGTAGACGGGCTGGGCGGGTGAGGCGGAATTGGGGGAAGCGGCAGGAGGCGCGGTGCCGTTGAGGCCGGCCGATTCGCTGCCAGTCGACGATATGCCAGCCGTTTCCATGCCCTTATTAGTTGCTCTTTTTGAAACAAAGTCAAATATTAATCAGTGCCGGTGAGAAAGTAACTGGCCCAAAATTGCGGTTTCGCGCGCCATCCGCCTTCCTGAATACTTTTTCTGCACGCTGAAAGCAAAGCAAATGAAGGCCCCTTTTCGGGAAAATCTTTCAAACTTCGATAGAAGTTGACAAAAAAGTGTCCATCTTCATCGGGGCCGGGCCAACGCGTGGCCAGAACGTCGGACGCGCCCGCCGCAATCCAGGCTCGCGTTAAGCCCATCAAGCCCGATGCGGGGCGAATTTCCCCCATTCCGGAACTGCAACCGTTCAGAATGACCAGGCCGCCAGCCAGACGGCGCGCGGAAATATCGGCTGGGGAGAGAAATTCGGGCGTGCCATTTTCGCCCATGGAAAGAGCGATCCAACCGGTATGCAACTGGTCATTCGCCTCCAGAATATGGGTGGCGAAGTGAATAATGGCCGGCTTTTTGTCTAATTCGGACCACAAACGTTCGCGCGATGCCGACGCGCCCGTCAAAACGGTACTACCGGTCTGGGCCCAGGTCTGAGCCACGGCGCGCACCTCTTCGGCGGTGCCCCAAAGGCGCGCGAAATGGAAGGAATTTGCTGTTCCGGCACCCAATTGGTCATTTTCCGAAACGAAGCCAATTCCTGAATTCTGGCCGGCGGCGGACCAGCGGGGGTCGGCGCGGTTGTAAACCGGATCGCCGATGCCCAGGAGGGGTCCTTTGAACGCCGGCCGGCGGTTTGAGGCGGCATACATGAGTGCGCCGGGTGTGGCTTGAATGGCGTGAACGGCCCCCAGATAGACGGGTTTTCCGTTTGAGAACCGGACCACCAGTGCCGACATGGGCAGGGAGAAGAGTTCCTGATCGAGCGAGAAGAGCCAGCGCTCCGGCGCGGTAAACCGTTCGGGAAGCTTTCCGAATAAGACGTTGTAAAGCGCGGCTCCGCGTTGTTCCGCGCAGGAGGCACCGCGCCGCACGCAGTCCTGAAAGTCATGGATTTCACTTTTGAGGGCATCACGGGGGGGAAGGGGGAACACGGCGATATCGTGCTTGGTGACGGTCCAGACCCACGAGGCTTTCTCGCCGAGCTGGAAACTGAGCAGAACGGTATTTTGATCCAGTTTCTTCTGGGTGGAGACGCCGGCGGGTTCCACGGCGGAGATGGTGGGGACGCCCGAAGCCGCTTCCAATTCGTCCAGCACGGCGCGGAGTTGGGCGATGTTCTTGCGCTTGGCGAGAGAATCCTGCTGCATGACCGAGCGTTCGCCCTCCTGCAATAGAGACAACGTTTCCCAATAGCGAACCGGCAATTTGGTGTGCCAGCCAGTTTCGCGCTCGGCTAAAGCGCGCAAACTGGTGGCGCGATTTTCTTCGGCGGCCTGAAAGGTTTCCCGGGCCAAATTCAGGCCGGTGGCGGCAGCGTAGCGGTTGCCGACATCGATATACAGAGAGTAAAGGTCAGAGAGAGCGGCTTCAGCACTGGTGCGGTTGGCGTCGTTCGCTACCACTTCCGTGCGCCAATCGCGGGCCAGGGCGACGGCTTTTTCGAGGCTCATCCAAGCCCCGGCCGGGTCTCCGGATTTGGCCAGCAACCGGCCCCGTTCGAAATAAATGTTCCAGGACGGAGTGACATTACCCGGATTTCTAATCTCTTCGATGGCTGAATCGAGTAGCGCCGTCGCCTCCCGCGGCCGATTTTGTTCTGACCGGAGACTGGCTAAATGATAAAACGAGCTGCCCAGGTCAGAAAGCTTGAACATCTTGCGAAGGCGAAAGGATTCCGTGAGGGCGCTGTCCGCTTCAGGTAGCCGATGCTCCAGCGTATAGCGGTAACCGAGGTAATCCCAAGCCCGCGCGGCCGTATCGGGGTCTTCGGTGCGGTATGCCCCGTCAATGGCGCTCCGCAAGAGCGGTTCCGCCTTCTCCAGATCGTGCTGTTCGGCCATCACCTGAGCCAGGGCAAGCACCAGGCGGGCGTACTGCGGGTGCCCTTCCCGTAGGACAGCCAGAGCGCGTTCTCCGGCTTGCGTGGCACCGGTTGTATTGCTCATTTGCATGTATAGGGAAGCGATATTCGCGTTTGCGGTGGCGATAAAATCGTTGTCACCGGTGCGTTCGGCGGCTCTGCGCGCCCGCTCCATGGTGCTTAATGCGTCCTGATAGCGAAAAACGAGGAGTTGGCAACCGCCCGCATTAATTAAATATTTCGCCACCATTTCGTTATCGCCGAGCGCATTTGCTTTTGAAGCCGCCTGCAAATAGAGGGGAATGGCGTCGGCAACATGATGCTGCGAATACAGCAAATAAGGCTTGTGGCCGAAGCGGTGCAGCTTGCGATTGTCGGAAACTCTGCGCGCAACTTTGATTTGTGGCGAACGTTTGCAGGAAAACGGAAGCAACAATAAAAGGCAAACAAGGAGGGGGAGCATGGAGCCTTCTTGGAGAAAGCTGGCAGAAATGCCTGGCTTCCTTGGTGAATACCAGGAGTATATCACCAAGGAAATACCAGCTAAGTGAAAACCTTTTTCAAAAAGGTTATTCGAATATGCGAAAAAGCGGAGTCGCGCGCCTGTTTACGCGCCGGTGTTACGAACCACTAAAACAGGTCGGGAATGATAATTACGACAGGTCCGAAACCCATGTATGTCCTTTTTCGGGCCCCCTTCACGGACAGGAGCCTTCTGCCCGGAGAGTAACAGGAGGTATGCGCATTTAGGCATATGAACGGCTGGCAATCCATTCAAGGCAAAGACCTTAGCGATTTTATTTGTTGTGTGATCGATGTTTGCGCATCTGGAATTTATCTGCTTCTATAAGGGCCGATTCTTAGGCTAAACTCCAGGAGTGTTCCAATTCCGTAGATTTTCGTGCCTGCTGTTGGGAGCTTGGCTGGCCGGCAGTGTCTTTATGGATCTGGTGGCTGTGCAGAACTTTAAATCTGTCGAACGGTTCCTGGCGGAGCCGGGCATTCCTGCGGCTCAGGATGTTCACATATTAGGGCGGGTGGAAACACGTGTTTTGCTGCGCCATCTGGTGGCGGAACAGAACCGCTTCTATTTCGAACAGTGGGAATGGAGCGAGCTGGGCTTGGGTCTGGGGTTGGTGCTGCTGCTGGTTTTCGGCAGCCGCCCGCCGAAGACGGCGATCTTGTTGTGTCTGGGGATGATGGCGATCGTTCTGGCGCAGCGGTTTGGGCTGACTCCGCAGATTTCGAAATTGGGGAGAGAACTGGATTTCACGGCGACCACGGGGGAAAGCAGCCAGAAAAGCGTTTTTTGGACGCTTCATGGCATCTATTCGGCTGTGGAACTGTTGAAGATCGCGTTCGGGCTGGTCATCGGGGGGCTGTTTACAATCCGGCGGCAACCTGACCGGCGCCTGTTCGCGCGGGAAAGCGAACTGGACGAAGTCTCAACTGAGCGAAAGGCGCGCTCCTAAAGTATGTGGAAAATCGGCTGATGGACAATCGCAGAATGTGCCCGCATTGCCGGGCGTTTATCACGGCGGCGGATCGGACTTGTCCGTACTGCGGGGAAACGATCACTGCCAGGGCTGTTGACCGGAATAGCGCGACCGGCATGTTGATGGGGTTTATCCCGAGCGCCCGCTTCGTGACGGTGGTGATCATTCTGGTGAATCTGGCGCTCTTCGCGGGCGAGCAGATGAAGGGATCGAGCGTGCTGACCAATGCCGGGGCGGAATCGGGCGTATTGGTTCGGGCGTACGGGCAATGGTACCGGCTGATTACGGCGGGTTACCTGCACGGCGGGCTGCTGCATATTGGGATGAACATGTGGGTGCTGTACGATTTGGGCGCGCAGGTGGAAGAGGTATACGGGCCGCCGCGCATGTTCGTAGTTTATACAGCGGCAACGGCACTGGGCTTTGCGGCTAGCGCGTTCTTTCACCCGGGTGTTCCCTCGCTGGGTGCTTCCGCCGGGCTCTTCGGCTTAATTGGCGCAATGATTGCGCTGGGTGTACGCGACTATAACGGGGTGGGCCGCTCCATTCGCGCGGTGTATATCCGGTGGGCCATCTACGGGCTTTTGTTCGGGCTGTTGCCGGGGGTGGATAACACGGCGCATCTGGGAGGCCTGGTGGCGGGTTTTGCGGCTGGATTTGTGGCGCAAACGCCGGGGCCGAGCCGATCGGCGTTGGAGCAGGCATGGCGCGTGGCGGCGGGCGCTTGTCTGCTGGTTACCGTTTATTGCTTTTACCGGATGTATCTGCACATTGCGGGCGCGGGGGTATAAACTCTGCTCATGCGGCTGGCGGTGATCTTGTTTGTTCTGCTTTCGGTATTCACCGTGGCTCACGCGAAGCGGGTGAAAACGCCGAAATCGGCAAACGCGCGCGCGTTTGGGCAGACGCGCAAGAGCAACGGCCGGCACGCGGGTCAGAAAGTGAAGGTTCGGAAAAAGCGCGAACGTTATAACTGAGGCGCTAACGGCTCAACACCTGAATAGCCGCGCGGCAGAAGGCGGGGAGATCTTCCGGCTTGCGCGAGGTTACCAGGTTACCGTCCACGACAACTTCGGCGTCCTCCCAGAGGGCACCGGCGTTCACGACATCGTCCTTGATGGAGAAGAAGGAAGTGGCGCGACGGCCCCCCAGGATATTCGCGGAGCAGAGAACCCAGGGTCCGTGGCAGATGGCGGCCACCAACTTCCCGCCGGCATGGATGTCGCGCACGAACTGCAGCGCTTTTTCGTGGCGGCGAATGTAATCTGGCGAGAAGCCGCCGGGGGCTACGACGCCGTGGAAGTGGCTTGCATCGGCAGAATCGTAGCTTATATCGGCCTTCAC
>JBBROT010000214.1:0-6206 GCA_038229155.1 Bryobacterales bacterium
ATTTTGTTCGCGAACGCGCGGGAACTCTCCATGCGGTCCGGGGTAAACGCGATATCGGTGCCCGGCGCGGCGGCGGTCAGGAGCGCCATGCGGACGGCGTCCGTTCCGTATTTTTCCGTGACAACGAGGGGGTCGACGGTATTCCCTTTCGTCTTCGACATCTTCTGCTTGTCCTGATCGCGGACCAGGCCGTGGATATAGACCTCGCGGAACGGCACTTCGCCCATGAATTCCAGGCCCAACATGATCATGCGAGCAACCCAGAAGAACAGGATGTCGAAGCCGGTGATCAGCAGCGTAGTGGGGTAAAACGTGCGCAGATCGTGCGTATCGTCAGGCCAGCCCAAGGTGGAAAACGGCCACAAGCCTGAACTGAACCAGGTATCGAGCACGTCTGGATCCTGCCGCAATTTTTCGCTCCCGCAGCGCAGGCAGCGCTCCGGCGCTTCGCGGCTCACGATGATCTCGGCGCAATCGCCGCAATGCCACGCGGGCACGCGATGCCCCCACCAGATCTGGCGCGAAACGCACCAGTCGCGGATGTTGTACATCCATTCGTTGTACGTCTTGGTCCAATTTTCCGGAACGATTTTGATCTGGCCGGTTTCCACGGCACGGATGGCCTTATCGGCCAATGGCTTCGTTTTTACAAACCACTGCGTGGAAGTGAGCGGCTCCACCACGGTCTTGCAGCGCGCGCACCGGCCCACGCTGAGCGAGTGGTCCTCGGTCTTCACCAGAACTTCCAGCGTTTCCAGATCTTGCAGAACCCGCTTCCGGGCGGCAAAACGGTCCAGCCCGGCGTAGACTCCCGCGGCTTCGGTCATGACGGCACGCTCATCGATGACTTTGATTCGCGGCAGATTGTGGCGCTTGCCCGCTTCGAAATCGTTAGGGTCGTGCGCGGGCGTCACTTTCACGACGCCGGTGCCGAACTGGGGGTCGGCCAGATCGTCGAGGATGATCGGCACGTCGCGGCCGGTGAGTGGAACGGTAACGAAGCGGCCGTGCAGGTCAATGTAGCGGGCGTCGCGAGGGTTCACGGCGACTGCGGTATCGCCCAGCATAGTCTCCGGGCGCGTGGTGGCGACGGTAAGGAAGCGCCCCGGCATGCCCGCCACCGGGTAGCGCAGGTGCCACAGATTACCCTGCGTCTCTTCGTGCTCCACTTCCAGGTCTGAGATGGCGGTCATACAACTGGGGCACCAGTTCACCATATACTCGCCGCGATAAATCAGCCCACGCTCGTATAGGGTAACGAAGACTTCGCGTACCGCGCGCGACAGGCCAGGGTCCAGCGTAAAGCGTTCGCGGCTCCAATCGCAGCTTGCACCCATGCGGATGATCTGGCGCTTGATGGTGTCACCATATTGTTCTTTCCAGGCCCAAACGCGCTTTTCAAATTCTTCGCGGCCCAATTGAAAGCGATCAGTACCTTCGGATTTCAGTTGGCGGTCCACCACCATTTGCGTGGCAATGCCGGCGTGGTCCATGCCGGGCAGCCACAGCGTATCATCGCCGCGCATGCGATGCCAGCGCACCGTTACGTCAATTTCGGTGTGCTCCAGCATATGGCCCATATGCAAAGAGCCGGTGATATTCGGGGGAGGGATTACGAGTGAAAAAACGCGGTGCCCGGGGCGCGCGGTGGCGCGAAAGATGCCGGAATCGATCCACCACTGCGCCCAATGAGGTTCGAAGCGCTGTGGCTCATACACTTTCTCAAGTTCCATGAATGGGAATTCTCAATATAACGTAGGCACAAATAGAAAGGGCCAAGCTGACTTGTGCGTCAGCTTGGCCCGTATGGAACGGAATCGGAAAGATCGAACCGAAAAGATCAGTGGAAAAAACTAGGAGGCGCGACGACGCCGGGCAAACGCGACAACACCACCCAAACCGAGAGCCAGCATACCGACGGTGCCGGGCTCAGGAATGGCGGAGACTTGCAAGTTGTCGAAAATGGCCAGATTTGCACCGGTGGTGGTTACCGTGATGCGATTGAAACTGGTGGCGGTATTGTAGAAACCGAAATAATTGGCAACGGTGGAGGGCTGGCCTACGCTGGAACCGGTGGTGAAGATAGCGGTTTCCACAAGGGTGTTGCCCAGAAATGCCTGGAAGGTTGTGTTGTTCTGGCCGTTATTGTCCGTCACCAGAGCGAACGCCGCAAAAGCCTGCGGGGTGGCGAAGAAAATTGAGAACGGTGTCGTGGGACCTTGCGTGATTCCACCGGTTGGCGTGCTGGAGTAATTGGAGATGCAATCGCCGCTGAAATCGTTGAAATTGCAGCCGCCGCCAGCGCTGTTGCCGTCATAAAACAACGGGGTGGAGAACGTCACGCCAGCGAATGCGAACTGGTTGCCAATGATGGCATTTGTTGCCAAACCAGCATTGTCGAAAGTGAAGGTAAAAGCTGGGGTCTTTCCCACGCCGGAAAGCCCAACGTTGTTATTGAAGCTGCTCGCCTGCATTGAACTGACTCCGCCGATTGTAAGAGCGGATATCGCCAACAGCGAGAAGGTATTTCTATTCATAAAATCCTCCGATTTGATCCTACTGTTATGAGAGTGTACGACGTGCGAACTGCTCTTGCAAGCAATTTTTGGCTTCAAAGCGATTACTGCGGTGGGTTAGAGTACTAAGACTAATACTCCTCCGGCCTATTTCTGGTTCATTCTAAACTGGTTAGCATGCACAACCGCGAGATTGCGCGCCTGCTATGGGAAACGGCGGACTTGATGGAGATTGCCGGGGACGATTCATTCCGCATTCGCAGTTATCGCAATGGTGCGACCGCGATTGAGGGGCAAACCGAGAGCGTCACGGCCATTTTGGGCGATCCGGTGCGAAAATTGACCGAAATACCGGGAATCGGAAAGGGCTTGGCTGCGGTGGTCCAGGAATTGATCAAACGCGGCTCCTGCGACCGGCGTGACGAGTTGATGACGCAGTTTCCCACGGTGGCGCTAGAATTCCTGAAAATTCAGGGTCTGGGGCCGAAGAGTACCGCTCTTCTTTTTCAGCATTTCCAGGTTCAATCGATGGACGATCTGGAGCGCCTGTGCATGGAACAGAAGCTGCGCGATCTGCCCCGCATGGGTGCCAAACTGGAAGAAAAGGTGCTGCGCTCCATTGCGCAATACCGGCTGCGGACCGGTCGGTTTCTGCTGAGTTTCGCCGAACAGACCGCTCAGGAACTGCTGGAAATGCTGCGCGGCACGCCCTGCGTGACGTCCGCTGAAGCCGCGGGAAGCCTACGGCGCGGGCGCGAAACCGTGGGCGATCTGGACTTGCTGGTGACGGGCGAAGACCCCGAACCGGCGCTCGAAGCGGTGGCCAGGCACCCTCGCGTTCATGAAGTCTTGAGCCGTGGCCTTAATAAGATAAGCGTCACTCTGGGCCGCGAGGGCTTCCAGGTGGACGTGCGCGCCCTGCCGAAACAGAGCTTCGGTGCTGCCATGCAGTACTTTACGGGAAGCAAGGAGCACAATGTCGCCATCAGGATGCGCGCGATCCGGATGGGTCTGAAATTGAGTGAATACGGTCTGTTCCAAGCCGAAGACGAGGCGCGGGTGGCGGGCGAGACCGAAGAGGAAATCTATCGCGCGCTGGGCATGGATTGGATTCCGCCGGAAATCAGGGAAAACCAGGGAGAGATCGAGCTTGCCGAACAGCGAAGTCTTCCTAAGTTGGTAACGCCGGGCGATCTGCGCGGCGATCTGCATATGCACACCACCGCGACGGACGGCCGCGCCACGCTGGAAGAAATGGCGGAAGCGGCCCGGGCGCTGGGTTACGAATACATCGCCATTACCGATCATTCAAAAGCCCTCTCCATGGCGAACGGGTTGGACGAAACGCGCGTTGTGGAGTTCGCGAAGCGGGTGCGAGAGACTAATGCGCGGGGAGATCTGGGAATTCACGTGTTTTCGGGGCTGGAATGCGACATTTTGAAATCCGGTGAGATGGATGTCTCCGAGGACGCGCTGGCAGAACTGGACTTGGTGATCGGCAGCATCCATAGCCACATGAATCAGGAGGCGGCGGAGATGACGGATCGGCTATTGCGGGCTCTGGAATCGCCGTCGCTACGGATTCTGGGCCATCCCACGGGGCGGCTGCTTCTGAATCGCGATTCCTATGTCTTCGATGCGGACGCTGTATTTACGGCGGCTGCGCGCAATCGAGTAGCACTTGAAATCAATGCCAGCCCGGAAAGGCTGGACCTGAGCAGTCAGATGGCGCGCGTGGCCAAGAGCAAGGGAGCGCGCTTCACCATTTCTACTGACGCCCACCATCCCAAACATCTGGCGGGCATCCGGTATGGAGTGACTACGGCGCGGCGCGCCTGGCTGGAAAGAGCCGATGTTATGAATACCCTTCCCCTTGCCGCTTTTGCGCAAGCTATGCGGATGCGTACCGCGCCGAAGAACCTCTGAACCGTTTTTCAGCCGCGCTGGGACATGCGGGACATGATCATCGCCAAAGCGCCCACTCCCAGACCCTGCACAAGCTGCGGGTGCTGCGCATAGAATTCGCCGGCGCGATCGATGATGGATGGGTCCTGCTTCTGCGCGTGGTCCGCCAGGACCGCCACATCTCCGGGTGAGACCTGCTGCGCTTGTTCCGGAGTGACAGAGCCGCCGCCACCGAGTCTGCTGAGAAGGCCGCCGGCGAGAGCACCGGGCCCGACAGCCTGAATCAACTGGTTCAGGATACCGGCTCGTTGATCGCCGTTCGATTGGCCGAACATGCTGGAGACCATATCTCCGAAGGGCGGCGTTTTATCGGAACGGAACGCATCGGATATTCCAGGGGCAAGTGCCGAAGGCGGCGCGTGCTGCGCTACCTGTTGATAATCTTGTTCGACATTGCCCGATTGCGGGTTCCCTCCCGCGTACTGCTGCAACAAACCGCCAATCTGATTCAGCCAACCCATTGTAAATTTCCTCCAGAGCGTGTGAAGCACGCCAAGGTCCACCAGTTTAAAGTGGAAGGGATGAAAATTGTGACGTCGAAAGAAGTTTACCGGTCGAAAGTTTTCCGGGTAACGGAAGACGAGGCGACGGATAGTTCAGGCTTTACCATCCAGCGGGCGATTGTGCGGCATCCTGGCTCATCCGTGATGTTGGCCCTGGAAGACGACCGCATTTTGCTGGTGCGGCAATTCAGGCTGCCCGCCGGTAAAGAGTTGTGGGAACTGCCGGCGGGCAAGGTGGACGAAGGAGAGACGCCGCTTGAAGCCGCCAAGCGTGAGCTTACCGAAGAGACTGGCTACACGGCCGAACGGTGGGAGCCGCTGGTTTCCTACTTCCCAAGCCCTGGTTTTCTGGCGGAGCAGATGCACGTGTTCCTCGCACAGGGATTGCAGAAAGGTACCGCGACGCCCATGGATGATGAGCGCATTGAGACACGCTGGTTCGGACGCGACGAACTAAGCGGCTTGATCGATTCGGGCGAACTGGAAGACGGCAAGACGCTGATCGGCTTTCTGCTATGGGACCGGCGGCGATGATCGACTACAGCGACGCTTCGGCGGAAGTGCGTGCCGTCTATGACGACATCATGCGCACGCGCGGCATAGACTGGATCAATAATTTTTGGAAGGCGCTGGCGCATCACCCCACCACGCTCGAGCGCACGTGGGAAAGCGTGAAGCAGATTATGAGCGCGCCCGCGGATGAAGCGTCGCTGCCGGTGCTGACGAAGGAGATGCTGTATCTGGCGGTGAGTGTCACCAATGGATGCGCGTATTGCATTGCCTCGCACGGTGCCGCCGCGCGCAAGGCCGGCATGACCGATGCAATGTTTGGGGAACTGATGGCGGTGGTGGGGATGGCGAACGAAACGAATCGTCTGGCTAATGGGTATCGTGTGGAAATCGACCGGCAATTTCAATAAAACTCTTATGCGCTTCACTCTGTTATTTCTCTTCGCACTCTGCTTGCTGGGGCAGGATCACAACAACAAGCCGTTCCCGCCGCACCGCATCGCGGACGACTTGTACTATGTGGGCACGGCGGACCTCTCTTCGTACCTTGTTCATACGGACCAGGGCCTGATTCTGATCAATCCGAGCTTCGAAGATTCCGTGCCCTTGATCCAGGCCGGTGTCGAAAAGCTTGGCTTTCGTTTCTCGGATATCAAGATTCTGCTGATCAGCCACGCTCATGACGATCATGCCGGCGGCGCGGCATTGGTGA
>JBBROT010000215.1:0-6189 GCA_038229155.1 Bryobacterales bacterium
CGCGCATCGCGACAACGCAGCAGGAGTTTTTGAGCCAGCTTGAGTTGGAGTTGCAGATCCGCGATAAGCTGAGCCGCACGAATCAGGCGGTGCTGGATATTCGCGATGTACGCAAGCAGATTGAGGATCTTGCCGCGCGCACGAAGACGCCGGTGATTGTGGAGCGGGCCACGGCTTTGGCGAAAGACTTGACGCAAGTTGAGGAAGCGCTTTATCAGACGAAAAACAAGGCCAATGAAGATCCGCTGAATTATCCGATCCGGCTGAACAATAAGATCGCGGGCGTACTGGCGGCGCTTGAGATGTCGGACAGCGGGCCTACGCAACAACAGCAGCAGGTGTATGAGGACCTTTCGACGGGCATCAACGCGCAGTTGCGGCGGCTGGATGAAATCATGAAGCGCGATTTGCCGGCGTTTAACAAGCTGGTGCGGGACCAGAATATTCCGGCGATTATACCGGCAACCACCGGCGGCAATTAGCCGTGCAGCGGCTCACTTCGCTAGACGCGTTTCGCGGGGCGACGGTCGCATCCATGGTGCTGGTGAACAATCCGGGATCGTGGGAACAGGTGTACCAGCAGCTCGATCATAGTGCCTGGGACGGATGGACTTTCACGGACATGGTGTTCCCTTCCTTTCTTTGGATGGTGGGCGTGAGCATGACGCTTTCCTTCGCGAAGCGCATGGCGGGTGAGCATTCGCGGCGGAAAATGATGCTGCATTCGGTGCGCAGGAGCGTATCGATTTTTGTGGTGGCGCTGGTGCTAAATCAGTTCCCTTACTTCACGTTCGATTACGTGCGCCTGCCGGGTGTGTTGCAGCGGATCGCGATTTGTTATGTGATTGCGGCGGCGATTTATTTGTATGGCGGGAGGCGCGGCGTGATGATTGGAGTGCTGGCGCTGCTGACCGGCTACTGGATGCTGATGACGCTTTACCCGGTGCCCGGGTTCGGGCCTGGTGTGCTGACACGCGATGGCAATTTCGCGAAGTATATCGATGGTCTGGTGCTGGACGGTCACATGTGGCGGCAGACGCGGACGTGGGACCCCGAAGGGATTGTTTCCACGCTGCCCGCTATTGCGACTACACTGTTCGGCGTGCTGACGGGCATGTTTCTGCGCGCGAACCGTTCCGATGCGGAGAGGGCAGCGTGGCTATTCACGGCATCGTGTGGGCTGTTGCTGAGCGGCCTGGTGATGAATATCTGGATGCCGATTAATAAGAATCTCTGGAGTGCCAGTTATTCGGTCTTCATGGCCGGAATGTCGACGGGCATTTTTGCTTTGTTCTATTGGTTGGTGGACGCGCGAGGTCATAAAGCGTGGGCCAAGCCGTTTGTGATCTATGGCCAGAATGCTTTGGCGGCATTTGTATTTTCCGGAATGGTGGCGCGGCTGATGGAAGAGATCAAGGTGCCCGACGCGGGCGGACGCACGGTGCCGTTGCAGCAATGGGTGTACCGCAATGCGCTGTTGCCGATGGCGCAGCCGAAGCGGGCTTCGGTTCTGTATGCGGTTGCAAATGTCGCGGTGGTGTTTCTGTTCAGCTATGTGCTTTACCGCAAGAAGTGGCTGATACGGCTGTAGAGATGAAGGCGCTTTCTTCCACGGACATTGAATTTTTTCTGATTGCGGAGAAGGGCAGTTTGGAACTGCAGGCGGCTTTGCTCTGCGAGAGCGTTCGCGCGTTCAAGGGCGCTTGCCGGTTCGCGGCAATCACGGTGGTCTCGCCGCGAAGGGACCCGCAGCCTTCCGCGGCCACGTTGCGGAAGCTGGGACTGGTGGGCGTTGAATATCTGGAACTGGACCTGCGCAGCCCGTGCGCGGCTTACGGACCTTCTTTCAAAGTTTATGTTGCTTGTAGGGGACCCTGATTTGTCTCCTTATGAACACGCTGAGGCGGCGCGGCCGGTGGATGTGAAGGGCATGTGCACCCGTGGCCCTGGCGATGCGTTCGACCCCTACTGGCGGCATTTGTGTTGCGTGTGCGGCGTGGAGTATGAGGGACTTCCGTTTCTTGAAACAACCGTGGACCGCGTAACGGTTCGCGCCCGTTTCAATGGAGGCCTCGTGGCCGTGCAGCGCGGACGTGGAGTTTTCGCGCAAACTGAAGTGTTCTTCGAACGAGGTATTGAAGCGGGCCTGAAGCCGTGGGCGGACAGAGGCGCTGTTAATACGGGTGCGGGCGAAGGTGGCTGCGGAAGCGGGCGAATATTGGGACAGCAGCCAGGCCGCGCTTTCATTGGCGATCGCGCATGGAGGCGGGGGCGCGCGCATTCTGCCGGCGAGCCATAACATACCGCTGCATCTGTTCGATGCGCTCTCGACGCCCGATGAGGCCGCGGTCCACATTCACTATCATTGGCTTTTGTCGGGCGGGGCGCATTCCGCTCACGCGCTGTTCGATCCGAGATTCATGCTGGCACCCCACACGGTGGACTGGCTGAAACAAAGAGTGCCGCTGTGCTGAAGCGATTGATTTGCATTCACCACCGGCTGGCCGGTATGACGGGCCATCGGTTCACGGAAGCGCTAGGTATTGTGGCGGCTGCTGAACGGCGCGACGTTCCATGCGTGCTCTTCATCAGTGCTCACGCGGATCAGGCGGTTCGTGACGCATTGCCGCAAGCGCGAGCTGTTTTGCATGACCCGGTATTTCGCGGCGATCTTTCTTTCGACGAACGCACCGGTGCGTTTGTGAGTCTGCTTCGCGAGACGGTTGAACCCGAGGTGGAAGCGAACGATGCTGTGTTGCTGACGGTTGCCACGCAATGCGAAGCGAGAGCACTGACTGTTTGGCGGGCATCGCTGCCCGAAGAGAAACGGCCGTGGGTGCTTTGCCTGTTTGTGAGCGATAGGTGGAATCGCTATGGAAGCGCGGAGCGAGAGCGGCAGGTGGGGGAGTTTCGAACCGTTGCGGCGGATATCGCCGAAGCCGGTGCCGCGGTGCAACGGAAGATTGTGTTCGCTTCGCTGACCACGGGGTTGTGCGAGGAACTGACAGGGCTGTTGGGTGTGGCGGTCGTGCAATCGCCCATGGCGATCGATGTGGAAACGATTTGCGCGGTGCCGCTCTCGCTGGAACATCGCAGGCCTGTTGTGGGATTTCCGGGCGGTACGCGGGCGGAGAAAGGCTCGCATAGAATTCCCGAAATTATCGCGGAGTGCCGGCGCCGCGGAGAGGTGAATTTTGTATTTCAGTTAACGAATGAACTGCTGCCTCAGGAGGTATTCGACGAGTTGCGGAGGCTGACCGCACAGCCTGGAGTTCGCGGCGTCGAGGGACCCATCGGCATTCCGGCGTATCGGGAAATGCTGGCCGGGATGGACATTGTGCTTTTGCCTTATGAGCGGGTGCCTTACAGGTGGCGCATTTCGAGCATCATGATCGAGGCCGTGCTGGTTGGGCCTCCGGTGGTGGTGCCGGACCAAACGTGGATGTCCGACCGGATTGCCCAGGGTGCGGCCGTGGGCGCGGGCCAGCGCGGTTCAAGGCTACTGGCGGGAGCGGCATGGGTATGAAGCGCTGGCTGGAACGCGTAACTGCTTTGCACTATTCCGGATGATGCCGGCGGCGCGTTATGCTGCTAGGGTTGCGGACGCGAACGCATAGGATCTTGAGCTTCACGCTGCTGGCGTGTGTGGCGGTGTCGCTGGTCTGCGTGGTTTATCCCATCTATGTAATTCGTCCGTTCCGGGCGCAGGGTGCTCGCGAACTGGTGGTTGCCTTGGACATCGCGCGCATCCGGCCTGCTGTTACGGTGCTGTCCGCGCTGATCGCGATCGCGGCGATGGTGGCGTACTGGCGCGAGCGGGTGCCGTTGTGGCGTCGCGGGCTGGCTTCGTTCGCCGTCATACTGGCTTGCGCGCTAGTGTTTCTGGGGCGCGTCAACATCTATGAGCAGATGTTCCATCCGATTGACACGGCCTCGTTTTCGGGCGCGGGGCAGGCGAAGCTCGATCAGGATGAAAAGGTGATTGCGGTCAAGCTGGGCCAGGCCGCCAGGGCATACCCGGTGCGCAGCATCTCTTATCACCACATTGTGAATGACACAGTAGACGGCCGCGCCATTGTGGCGACGTATTGAACGCTCTGTCACACCGGTCTGGTGTGGTCGCGAGAAGTTGATGGCTTGAGGCTGACGTTTCATTTGGCTGGAATCAATAACCAGAATTTCCTGATGCGCGATGAGCAGACTGGAACTTACTGGCAGCAGATTAGCGGCCTCGCGATTTCAGGCCCGATGGCAGGCCGGCATCTAACGCTGGTGCCATCCGACGAACTAAATTTTGCCACTTGGAAGGCCGAAGAGCCGCAAGGTGCGGTGCTGAACGATTTGCCGAAATACAGTTCCGAATATGCGGCGAAGAACTGGGACGTTCGCATGAAAAAGCAGAAGGTGGTGATCGACTTTCCGGAGCACGGGATGAAGCCGCGCGATTTGATGCTGGGGATTCAGGCGTTCGGCGCGAGCCGGGCATTTCCTTATGAAAAGGTCATTCAGGAAAAGCTGGTGAGTGACCGGGTGGGCATGGAGCCGGTGTTGCTGGTTGCGGCAAATGACAACGAAAGCGTCCGCGCGTTTCGCAATCGAGTGCAGGGCACGGGTGGGCCGTCAGACTTCTATCGCATCGCCGAGGCGGATGCGTTGATGATGGACGCGCAGAGCGGGAGCAAGTGGGATTTTCAGGGCTGCGCCGTGACGGGCAAGTTGAAAGGGTATTGCCTGGAGCGCATTTCGATGTTAAAAGATTACTGGTTCGATTGGCGGAACTATAACCCGGGGACGACTGTTTATGGAGTGAAGTAGAAGTTACGAGCGCATCACGCGGACAGCGCGAAGCTGCGCATCTTCCAGGCGCTTCGATTCCTGCCAGGTGTAGAGCATGCGATGAAACACGGTCCAGTTCGAGAGAATGGCGACCACCCAGAGCACGGGTGCCATGCGATCGAACAGGCCGCCGATGATGATCAGCACCACGCGTTCCGGCCGCTCGAGAAAGCCTACTTTACATTTGGGAATTTCGTTTTCGGCGCGGGCGCGTGTGTAACTTACCATGACGGAACCGGTCATGGCGATGGCGGTAAGGACGATATAGAAGAAGCGATTGATGGAGGCGTAATACACCAACAAGCCGAAGTAGAGGCCAAGATCGGAATAGCGATCCAGGACGGAATCGAAAAAGCCGCCGAAGCGGGTCACGCGGTTGGTTTCGCGAGCCACGCGGCCATCCACCATATCGAAGAGGCCGGCACCGATGACAACCAGTGCGGCGGGCAGGAAGCGGCCGGCGGCGAACCAGAAGGCGGCCCAGACATTGATCAGCAAGCCGATGAATGTCAGCACGTTCGGATGGATGCGGGAGAGGGCCAGAGAGGTGACGATCGCCTCCAGGATCTTGCCGCAAACCGCGCCTATGCTCCGTGTGACAGTCATGCCGCTTACGCCAGATCGTGAATGGTTTTCAGGCTGATAATTTCCAGCTCTTTGATGCCGCCGGGGAGTTGCACTTTCACCACGTCGCCCACTTGTTTGCCCACCAGACTGCGGCCGATGGGCGAACCGGTGGAGATCATGCCTTTGGTGGCATCCGTTTCTTCCGTCATGACCAGAATGTAAGTGAACTCTTCATCCTTCTTCAGGTCAAGAACCACCACGTGAGCGCCCAGGCCCGCGCGGTCAGTGGGGATACGGGTGAAATCGATCATGCTGACTTCCGCCAACCGGCCCTTGAGTTGATTCAGCTTGGCGTTGACCATGCCCTGGCGTTCTTTGGCGGCGTGGTATTCGGCGTTTTCCTTCAGGTCTCCGTGGGCGCGCGCGGTGAGGATCTGCTTAGGCAGTTCCACACGCATCTCGATTTCGAGCGCCGCTATTTCGTCCTGAATTTTCTTCTTAATATCGATCATGGGGCGACAGCCGAACCAATCTCCTAACCCTACATTATAGCGGCTTCAAATCGCCCAGCAGCGTCGGGATCAGTTCGGACACCGTGGGGTGAATGTGCATGGCGTGTTGCAGCGTGCGGTAGGGCGCTTTGGCATACATTGTGTCCAGAATGCAGTGGATCGCTTCATCGCATTCGACGCCCAGCAGGCAGGCACCCAGGATGAGTTCTGTGTCGGCGTCAACCAAGATTTTCAGGAAGCCCCTGGTCTCTCCCTTTTCAGAAGCACGGCCGAC
>JBBROT010000216.1:0-6176 GCA_038229155.1 Bryobacterales bacterium
CTCGCTGTAAACACTTGCCGGATATCCTGATCGCTTGACCCGTGCTCGCACGCACGGCAATTAATGTTCTCGGGTGCCAGCGCCTCGCCGCCGCCCACGGAACCGTCGGTAATGGAATGCGCCCACTGATAGTTGGCTGAGATCAGAAAGCCGCGCGAAAAATTGCGCCGTAACGAAAGCTGCAGCGCATGAAACGTGCTGTTCGAATCGCTGGTTTTATAATCCACCAGTCCCAGAGCCGGCAACGGCCGCGTCCCCGTCGCCGGGTTCACGGCATTCACATCGGACCGCGTGAAAAGATGCGTGCCCTTCGTGCCCAGGTACCCCACTTCCAGCACGTTGTCCCGCCACACTTCCTGCTGTATCGATAGGCCCCACGATTGTACATTCTGGTTCTTGCGGTTGCGGTCAAGCCCGCGAGGAGTCAGGCTGTTCGTCGCCGCGGCCAGGAAGCCATCCACCGGAAAACTCAAGCCCGGCGTGGTCGCGTTTGTCAGTGCCTGCCTTGTCGCGATGTTGTTCACCGGCGCATTCAAATCTCCCAGTTGCGCCTCGCCATAATAGATGCCGTAACCAGAGCGAATCACGGTCTCGCCCTTCATCGCTTCGGGGGACCAGGCAATCGCCACACGGGGCGCAAAATCGCCAAGATCGGGAAAATAAAAGTCAGAACCAGCGGGGCAGAATCCCGCCGGGCAAGATTTCGGATCGAAGACCACCGCGTGCCCGCTCACTTCATGGAACACGCTGAAGTATTCATACCGCAGCCCCAGGTTGAGCGTCAGGTTCGGCCGCAGTTTGAACTCGTCCTGTACATATCCGAAGGCGGAAGTCTTCCGCAATCCCGTAATCGGTACCGCCGCGTTGAGAACAGCCGAAGACACCACATTGTTGGCGAAATCGGCTGCGCTCGCGTATGCCACCGTCAGGTCTGGCGCTGCCGTCGCGGATTGATTGATCTGCACTCGCCGGATTTCGACGCCCGCCTTCAGAGTATGCCGCCCATAGACATAGGTGGCATTGTCCAGAAACGAATACGAGTTCGATGCCGCGACTTTCTGAATCGAATTGTTCAGCGTGCTGAACGAGGGCACCGTGACCGCCAAGGGCGACACGCTTTCGTTCACGGTCAGAAAGTCGGAGCGGTTGAAGCCCACCTTCGCGTCATTGATAAAATTTGGCGAAAACACACGCTGCAGGCTTGCGATTGCATTGTATGGCTTGATGGTGGTCCCAAGCCGGTCGCTGAGAAAACCATTCGCGCCCAGCGGCGAATCCGCCACTCCGCTATCCATGTTGAAGCGCAGGAACGCGGTCGTTTTCTCGTTGAATTGGTGGTCGATGCGGAACAACCCGGCATCCTCGGTCGCCGTCTGCCGTCCGTTGCTGAACCGCGTATAGACGTTGGGGTCGGCTGTACTCGCGGTGCCCGCCGGATAGGCATCCAGAATCGTTTTCAGCGCGGGCGATTTCAACAGCGCCGACGCGCGGAAGGCCGGGCTCGGCACCACGCCCGTCAGCGTCTGCCCCAGCACCTGCCGGAATCCCTCGTAGTTTAAAAAGAAAAACGATTTGTTGCGCGCAATCGCTCCGCCAACGCTTCCGCCGAACTGGTTGAGCCGGAATGGCGGCAGGGAAGAACTCCGCGAATCGAAGGACCGCGCGTCGAATATATTGTTCCGCAGGAATTCAAAGACGCTGCCATGCACGGCGTTGGTGCCTGTCTTCGAAACCACTTCAACTTGTCCTCCCGCCGAGCCGCCCGTTTCCGCCGTATACAGCGCGCTGGTGGCGCGAAACTCCGCGATCGCCTCGGTGGAGATTTGCAGCCGCGCGCTGGTCCTCTGTCCCTGATTCTGAATGCCCGTCGCGTCCACGCCGTCGATGCGATAGTTGTTGTCATCCGTGGCGCGCCCGGCCAAGCGGACGCTCTTTTGATCGCCCACGCCTGAATCGATCGCTCCCGGCACCAGCGCCATCAGGCCTGCCCAGTTGCGCCCGTTCACCGGAAGATTCTGAATCTGTTCGCCCGCAATCACGCCGCCCACCGCCGCCGAACTCTGCACCAACGGTGCGTCCGCCCGCACTTCCACCTTGGTTTGTACACCGGTTACCGTCAACTTCGCGTCCAGGGTTCGCGTCTGCCCCACTTGTAATTCAAACGGCTCCACGTCAGTCCTGGCGAACCCGGGCGCGGCGATCGACGCGGTATACGTCCCGATGGGTAGCGCTGAAATTGTATACGCGCCGGCGGAAGTGGTCACCGCTTTTCGGTTCAGCCCGGTGGCTGTCGAAGACACGGTCACTTCGGCATTGGCCACAACCGCTCCGCTGGCATCGGAGATGGTTCCCGTCAATACCGCGTGATCCGTCTGGCTCAACAGAAGCACAGGCGTCAGAAGTAGGAGGCAAACGAAAAGGCTATGTCTCACCTGCCGATTTCAACATCCTAATGTTACATTGGCGTCTCAATCAGGTTATCGTTCGTGTGCGGAGGCATTACCGCCGGATTTCGATACTAAGATGTCAGAACGTGCAAAGCCGCCTTGCTCGCTTGTGGGCTGTTCTGCGCATGCGCAGCAGCCCAGACCGTTCGTGCTCCACGCGCGCAGGCGCTGATCGATTCGCTCATGGCGAAGCACCCGGAGATGCAAACCATCGGCCTGCATGTCACACCTCCCGGGCTTACCGAAAGCCTGAACATCGCCTGCAGCAAGCCCGGCAAAGTGGGCAAGGTTTCGGCCGCTATCGATACCGGCGTCATCGCCACCGGCAAGCCGTCAAGCCGGCTCACGCCCAAAGGCGCGTTCGACATGGGCGTGCCAATCTCGGACGCTATGGGCCATCCGCTCGGCATGGTGGTTATCGTGATTCGCGAAACGTTCACCAGCGATCCCCAGGTCGCGCTGAAGCAGGCATTCCTGATCCGCGACGAATTGCAAAGCCAATTGCGCGCGATGCCCGGCCTCTTCACCGGCGGATCGATCGTTCGTGCGCCCGTGTCCATGGTCATGCAAACGCCGCTCCCCGGCATCGCGGGAGATTTCGGGCCACTTCGCCGTAAGCCTTAAGAACGACCGCCTCTATGTCGCCGCCGAAGGCAATCATTCCATAGAAACGTTCAACCTCGCGGGCGAGCATACCGGCACCATCAAGGCCGTGAACTCGCCGCGCGCTCTGGCTTTCGATGCACAAAGCAATCTGCTGCTGGTAGCGATCGGGCCAACGAGTCCTGCATCGCTCTGGACGCGGGCAGCCTTCAAGTGGTCAAGCGGATTGCGCTCCCCGCTGCGCCAGATGCAGCAATCTACGATCCTGTATCGCGCCGCTTCTACGTAGCCTCCGGCAGTTCGATCAGCGTGATTTCGGTTGCCAGCTTAAAGCAGGTGGGCATCTTCAATGCCGGTTTTGCCAACATCGGCTCCCTCGCCATCGATAGCGGCTCGAACCGCCTCTATACGAACCAGCTCGGCACGGGCCGCATCGCAGTAATTTCGCGTTTGAGCGGCGCAGTGGAGACCGAATGGAACAGCCCGGGCGTCGCCTTCAACGCGCCTATGTCGCTCGACGTGGACCGGCACCGGCTTTTCGTCGCGAGCCGTACACCCGGGAAGCTACTGATCGTCGACACGCAAACAGGCAAGCTCCTGCAGTCTCTCGATAGTCTCGAGACGGCGGATGACATGGCCTTCGACCCCGGGCACTATCGCATATACGTGACCGGTGAACACGGGGTCAACATCTTCGTGCAGCAGGAGGCCGGCCGCTACATTCCCGAAGCGCGGTTCGGCACGATGAAGGGCAAAAGCTCCGTGTATGTCCCGTCTCTACAACGGCTCTACATCATCCACGCGCAAAGCGAGGAGGACGGCGCAGGCTTGCAGGTGTATCAGGGCAACCGGTAGCCACTCTCGCTAACGGCGTCCGCGTTGCTGACGCCCAGCGTGCGATCCTTGTCCTCAGCCGCATGCATACCGCAATGCCGGACATGAACGGCGTCGTATCTTTCGGCCGTCAGCAGGTCGGCTAATCGCGGCGGCAATGCATTGTCAATCAGAAATTTCAAGCTGACCGCGGAAGAAACATCGCTCTTTCCATGGCGGCGGAAGCGGCGAAGTGCAGGCACTCGCGAATATCTTCTTTCTCCAAGTCTGGATACTCAGAAAGGATCTCTCGCTCCTCGATTCCCCCGCGAGCATTCGCAGCACCGTAGCCACAGGAATCCTGAGATGCCGACACATGGCACACTGCTCATTTGGGCTGGATCGACGGTAATACGCGCGAACTCTTTCATTACGTCCTCTTTTCGGTATTGTCGCAAGGGCCGCTCCACACGGCAAAATGAAATCACGATGTTATGAAATCTTCCCGATATGAACGCCGCCATTGACGGTTTCCACACGCACCAATGCACCTCCGCCGCCAAGATCGGCGCTTACGTCGCGCTTGCCGCGCGGGAGTACCATCTCAGAGAACTCACTGTGGACGCCACCGTTGACAGTGGTGGTCTCCAGATGTGCTGCGTAGTGAGCTGGAATTTGTAGGTGTACGCCACCATTTTTGGTCTGAACATTTAGACCCTGGCCTTCCCAACGAACGCCTGCGAGTTCTACATGTACTCCGCCATTCTGGGTACGTCCTTTCACCTGTCCAGCTAAGTGACTCAAATGAACGCCGCCGTTCGACGTAGTGAATTCAATGTTTCCCTGAACCCCGTCTATGTGAATACCGCCGTTATGAGCAGTCAGGACGAGATCGGTTGTCCGCGGAACGAAGACCTCGTAAGAGACGCTCCACGTTTTCTGTGAGGGCCCATCGGCAGAGATCACGCCGCCGGTTGCATGGACAATTACCTGGGCAGCGGTGGCTTTCGCATCGCCATCCGAATCGCCCTGAGCGCGCACCTGGGAGCGGACAAGTACGTCAGAGCGATTCCAGGCTTTCACTGAAATTCCGCCGTTGGTTCGGCCATCAATTGTGAAGCGAGCCGTCGCCGCGATGGTCTGCTCCCGCATTTCGCAAGAGTTGGACCGCCTGCTGTTCCATTCGTGATCGTCGCAGTTGAGTTGCTTTTCCTGGGCCACGGCCGGCGTCAGAAGGCCAACGGCAGCGATACATAAGGGAGCTATACAGAGGGGGATACCGGTCTTGTACATGGCGTGTTAGACGGAGGAAACCCGGAAAAGTCGTGGAGGATTTCTAAGCCCTCGAAAATGGGGCAGCGAGCTTGAGTATGCTGATCCCATGCCCAAGCGCCCAACGCGCCTCGCGCCACTCGAGCAAACGTTCGCGGCCAAACCGCGGAAAGCAATCCCCCACGAGTTCGTCCTCGAAGCCCTTGCGCCACTGGCTCCCAGAATCCGTCCTCTATTCAGTTGCGTCGCCGTTTACGTCGGCAGCAAGATTGTCCTCGCCCTCCGGGATAAGCCAACGGGAATCTCCAGTAACGGAGTATGGCTTGCTACCACGGAGGAGCACCATCAGAGCCTGCGGTGCGAGTTCCCCCACATGCAATCCATCCCCGCTCTTGGCCCCGGTATCACTGGCTGGCAAATCCTTCCAGCCCACGTGCCTGACTTCGAAGAAGCGGCCCTTCACGCCTGTGAACTGATCGCCGCCGGCGATTCCCGCATCGGCAAAATTCCTGGCCCTTCTAGATCCAGGAAATCGGCGTCCAAGAAAAACTGCTAAACGCTCGGCCGATTACATTGAATGGTTCGTTACGTGGTTCCAATTTTAACGCCTCCTCGCCTCCCGCTTCCAACCCAACCAGATAATCTTCAATCTGCTTTTTGCCAGCGTGTCTAGTGTAGTCCGTCATAAATAAATAAACTTATTGGCGGAATCGTGTTTGCCATAGTGGAGGCAAACACGTGCGACTGGCGAAGCCGATCACGCTGACCGAAGAACAGCAATCACGAGTGCCGCGACGTATCCGGTTCTGAGTGATGTCCCGGAAGAAGCGTTCGATCATGTTCAGCCAGGAGGCTCCAGCAGCGCCCGGCTGCCCGAGCCGGCTTCCTTGTTCACAATGGCCAAATCCTTCCTCGCGAAAGTCGGCAATCCGTTTGATGCTCTTCGGGGTTTCCCTTCGCGCTCACAATACCTTCTTCCCAGACCGCAAAGGTAATTGCCGCCACTGAGTGTTTCGGAAACAATCGCCCTATTTCTTGCAG
>JBBROT010000217.1:0-6152 GCA_038229155.1 Bryobacterales bacterium
ACAGTTCGAAAGCGATGACATGAAGGCTGATACGCAGGCGTCATCGAACTCCTCCGGTCGACCCTCAATGTTCCCGCTGCGGCCTATATTCGGCTGGAAGGTGTGGATTACATCCAGTCTTCTCCTGATCTGGGTGTGTCTCATCCCTGTTCTTCTTATCCTGGCGGGCGTTTTGATTAAGGGCGGGGGGGGCAGTTCCGGTAAGCTTGCCTTGCTGCTTGCGGGGTTGTTACTGGCTATATTGCCGCTGATAATCATTTACCGGATTGTGGCCACCAGGGACTATTCAACCAAGTTAAAAGACTTGGCTGCGAGGATGAATTCTGATGGGTCATTGAACGTTGTGCCCCAAAAAGGCTTAGCCGGCAATCTTTGGGATTCAGCCCTCGAAGCCGCCGATATGGATCTTAGCCTGATCAGCAACTACCAACTCAGGAGACGTATTTGGAATAGCTTCTATAAGCCGGGTGCGGAAGATTTAATGACTGTCCGGGCTTCAGAACCTGAGAACACCAACCTTGTCGTTGTCGCCTCCGTTCTTCAACACTTGCCCGGCGTCAACCAGCAGTGCTGGGCGCATAGCGGCGTTCCTCTGGTAGATGCACTTACAACAGCCTGTTCCATGCCGCATATATTTCCCCCCACTCACGTGACGGCCGCCGAAGCGAAGGATTGGATCAGAAAAAAGGACCGGGAGAGTTGCCGGCCCGATCAGGAGTACGATTTGATTGATGGCGGTGCGATTCGAAAAAACCCCTTACCTGCGCTGTTCAACTGGTTCCAGGAAAATAAACCGATTGCTCAATCGTTGCAGTCCGCTTCACGGGACGATGCACGCATTCACATCATCTACAATCTCCCCATCGAGCCGTTCGATGCATATCACGGCAAGAAGACACCTGATCGCATTGACTTGATCGAATCGGCGCAGGTTGGCCTCTTAATGCGTGCTAGGCGGGATACGCGAATTGAGGTGCGACAAACCAACTATCTCAGCACCATCGCCAATGCCAGGATGTCGCTGGACGCTGACCCAGGCAAATTGTTTTCGGTCTTCGCCGATGAGATTGCGCCAGCCCGGGAGTTAGCGTTCAAGAACTCTCTTTCCCCCACACGGGAAGAGGGCCTGGGCGCGGCTGCTGAAGGTTGCAGACGCACGCTTGGCCGGCTTTATCTGGATAAGATCCAAGCGACAATTACCGCAAACGGTTCTGTCGATTGTAAGGGGTTTCTGAAAGATCTTGCGCAGGCGAGCGGAAATCTTACTCACTCGGGCGGGCTTCCCGAGATTTGTAGTAAGTGCACCGGCAAGTTAGTTCCGTATCCGCAGCCACCCGAAGACCCCGAAATCATCCATGCCGATTTCGGCCAATCACCCGGCGCGCCCCTCGAAGAAGAGTTGGGGAATCTAGTAAACACTAAACGGCCAAAGATCGCTTTTGTCGCAAGCGGCGGTGTGTTTCGCGGAGCTTTCCATATCGGTCTGATCGGAGCTCTGCAGGCGCTTGAAGTCACACCCGATCTGGTGATCGGCGCATCGGTCGGAACACTGATGGGCGGGGCTTTAGCTGCCATTCGTAACACTTCCAACAAGCCTGACCAGCTTCGTCTACTGAGTCAGTTGGTGGACACTTTTCTTCGGGTAGATCGCAAAGTGGCGCTGACTGTTCCCCTGAAGACGGCGGTGAAACGGCTGGGCCTGAGAGCAAGTAACCTTTCTTTATCGCCCGCCGCTCTTCGAAAAATAGTCAGGGCCGGGACAGCCAGTGACATGGGTTACGCCGCCACCGGCGTGCCCCCTCTCGTTATCGATACCTTATCCCAACTCTTCATCATTCCACCTAAAGAGACAATCCGGGTAGGATCGGAATTCCTAGGCGGACGTTTCGCGAAAGCCACGTCCAGTTTGATCGGCCTGGTCCGCAAGAACACGCTGGAAAGTTTGGAGATCCGTTACGCCGTTATCGGAACCTCTCTTCTGGAGGGCGTTGCACACAGGGTGCTGACAGGCGCGGAACCGCAATTCAATTTGAACTCGCGCCAACCCTACCTTCTTAGACAATTAGATGGCACCGTGACGAACGGTACAGCAATCTTCAGTACAACGGCGTGGGTCAATCAGCGCTGGTTGTTAGTGCTGGGCCGAGATGCCACCATGCCGGCCGCCGATTCCTTCAGCTTCATACACGCCGCACTCAGTTCCAGCGCTTTTCCCGCTGCCTTCCCGGCGCGCCAGGAAGCCGAGGTATATCCCGGAATAGGTCAGGTCACCAATTTGTTCTGCGACGGGGGAACGTTCGATAATCTCCCTTTCATCCCACTACTTGAGTTACTCACTAAAATACAAGTAGCGCATCGGAATAAGTTCGGAATAGATGCTCTGGCTGATTTGGAACGGCGGCTTACCGCGCCTGACCTAGTCCTTTCGGGCGGATTTGATCCGGCGCCGGCTCCCGATCGGCGCCGGCAATTTAAATTTCAGGGCGAGATCGCATCCAGGGCCAGCGCGCTCGGTTCATCTGTAAAGACTGAGTCATTCATCGCGACCAGCGACATTGTCCACCAGCAATTGAACGGTTTGGCTGCGGATCTTAAAAAGAAGAACTGTTCGGTGCCCGCCTACCTGCAAGATGCCATGACCAAAGCTGTTGTCGCCGGCGTGGTCAATATTGTCCCGGCCAGCGAGCTGCATGTGAACCCAACCTTTGGGTTCTCCCAGTCAGTCGGCTTTGAGAAGACGCGCGTGGCGGCATCGATCGCCGACGGATGCTTCCAAACTTTGTTCCAACTTCAGCAGCGCCGTTGGAAACCGGAGTCTGCGGTTAAAAAGAGTCTTTCCGCGTTGGAGATAAACGTGAAGCTGCGAAACGAACCGGTCTCCGACGGGTGCCCTTACTTCGATCTGGTGTGCCCGTTTGCCGAGGCGGCCAAAGTGCCGCGAAAACCGAATGCCGGCCAAGCGGAGTCGGAGGAGGAGCAATTTCAGGCAGACGGTTCCGCCATGGTGTACAGCACCTGCCGTGCGGATGCGGTGCATCGGAAGACGATTGAAAGGTCGCAAGCGACTGCGGCGCCATCACCGCCTGTGGTCATGTGACTTGGTCAAGTAACATCGCCTTCCACGCTTCTTCATCCTTGCCCACACTGATGCGCTTGCCGTTTCGCACCAGCGGCAGCCGCAGCAGTTTCGGATCGCGCTCCACCTTATCGAGCAATTCCGCCTCGGTCACCTTCAGATATTTCAGCCCGGCGTCCATATAGGTTTTGCTTTCCGTATCCAGCAAGCCCGCCAAACCGAATTTTTCAATAAAGCGCCGAATCTCACCCGGTGCCATCGGCTTACGCTGTAGATCCACCATATGCAAAGGTACAGAGCGCTCTTTGAAGAACCGCTCGGCCGCACGGGTTGCCGAGGAATTCTTGACGCCGAAAATCTGCACGCTAATCATATCGATCAATCTTACAGACCGGCCCGCGAACTTGCTCCCGCTGCCCCCTTCGCGACACACTGGTAATTTCGCAGACCGTACATGAAGCAATCGCACATCGCCGTGATCGGCGCACCTTTAGACCTCGGCCAGGATCGCCGCGGTGTTGATATGGGTCCGTCCGCCCTGCGCGTGGCGAATCTGCATGAAAAGCTCAAGGCTCTTGGGTATGAGGTGGAAGATCTGGGCAACGTGCTCGTCGATCAGCCGGAGAACTCGCCGGAAGGCCCGCGCCATGCCAAGTATCTGCCCCAGATCGCCGCTGCGTGCGAGCGTTTGGGCAACATGGTGGCACACGCCATGGACGAGGGGAAAGCACCTCTGGTGCTGGGCGGCGATCACTCGGTCGCCATCGGAACCGTTGCCGGCGTCGCCAAATATTTCAAGAAAAAGCGCCAGAAAATCGGCCTGATCTGGATCGACGCTCATGCCGATATGAACACCCCGCAGACCAGCCCCAGCGGCAATGTGCACGGCATGCCACTGGCTTGTTGTATCGGGCTCGGCCCCCCTGAGTTGACCAAGCTGTTCGGCTTTTCGCCCAAGGTGGACGCGAAGAATGTGTGCATCGTAGGTGTGCGCGATATCGACATTATGGAGAAGGCGCACGTACGCGAATCGGGCGTCCACGCCTTCACCATGCGCGATATCGATGAGCGCGGCCTTCGCGCCGTGATGGCTCAGGCGATGGAACTGGCGATGCGCGGCACTGCCGGTTTTCACCTCTCGCTCGATTTGGATTACGTCGACCCAACGGATGCTCCCGGAGTCGGCACTCCGGTTCGGGGCGGGGCCACGTATCGCGAAGCTCACTTGGCTATGGAAATGATTTGCGATTCGAACGGCATGGTTTCCATGGAAGCAGTGGAAGTAAATCCGGTCTTCGATGAAGTAAACCGGACGGCGGAGTTGGGCGTCGAACTCATCATGTCCGCGCTCGGGAAGAAAATCCTCTGATGCCGAAACTGCGTGTCGGTGTCATCTACGGCGGCCGCTCCGGGGAGCACGAAGTCTCCATCCGTTCGGCCGAATCCATCATCAAGGGGCTAAGTCCCGAACGCTACGAAGTGGTGCGGTTTCTGATCCACCCTGACGGCCACTGGGACCCCGCGCCCATTCTGCCCGAGCCCGGCCGCAATCCCGTGGATGTAGTCTTCCCCATACTTCACGGCACTTTCGGTGAAGATGGAACCGTGCAAGGCCTGCTGGAACTGGCCGATCTGCCGTATGTCGGAGCCGGCGTCATGGCCAGCGCCATCGGCATGGATAAGGAAATGACCAAGCGCGTTTGCCGTGACGCCGGGCTGCCCATTGTGGATTACCTGGTTCTTACGCGTGGCAATATCGACGCCGAAGCCGTCGCGCGCAGCTTGTCCTTTCCCGTGTTCGTGAAGCCCGCGAACCTGGGTTCTTCGGTGGGTATTTCAAAGGCTCATAACCTGGCCGAACTCGGGAGCGCGCTGGCCCTGGCCGCCGAGTACGATCACAAAGTAATCTGCGAACGCGGTGTGGAGGGCAGGGAATTCGAGTGTTCCGTAATGGGCAACGAAGATCCCCACGCTTCCATCCCGTGCGAAATTCTTCCGTCTCGCGAATTTTACGATTACGAAGACAAGTACCTGCTGGATAAAGCGCGTATAGAAATGCCCGCTCAACTCACGGCGGAACAGACGGCAGAAATGCAGCGTCTGGCCGTGGGCTGCTACAAAGCGATCGCCTGCGAAGGAATGGGCCGCGTGGATTTCTTAATGGACCGCGCAACGGGTCAGATTTTCGTGAACGAGATCAACACCATCCCCGGCTTCACTTCCATCAGCATGTTTCCCAAAATGTGGGAATACTCCGGAGTGGAATTCCCGCGTCTGGTGGAACAATTGTTGGAGTTGGCCATCGAACGTCACTCGCGTAAGGGTGCCACACGGTATTCGCGGTAAATGCACATCCCGCTCGCACTGCTGTTCTTTGCCGCCACGGCCGATCAGGCCACGCTTGATCGGGAACTGAAGCGCCTGGTGGATGCCTATGCCATCGCCGAAGCTTACTCGGCCGAACCCATCTCATCGGAACAAGCGTTCTATCAAGGTGCCATCCCGGGCTTGCTCCGCCGCCTGGACCCGCACTCCGTCTTTCTCGATCCCGGCCAGTTTGAACAACTCAAACAAATGCAGAACAGCACCACCAAGGGTTTCGGCTCCGTGGTTTCCATTCTGCCGGGCCGAGTGATTGTGCTGCAGACCCTTCCAGGCACGCCGTCCGCGCGCTCGGGCATCTCGCCCGGCGATGAAATTCTGGCAGTGAACAACATCCGGCTTGACCGCCTTACGCTGGATCAGCTTGTCGGCTTGCTGGGCGAATCGCGCCAGAACCCCGCGCGGTTGGATGTGCGCCGCAGCGGCAACGTGCGCCTGCTGCAGTTCACCCTCACTCCGGAAGAGATGCAAGCGCCCAGCGTGGAGCGCGCCTTTCTGCTGAAACCGGGAATTGCATACGTGCGCGTGGGCAGCTTTGAAGAGAAGACTGGCGCTCAGTTAAAAGAGGCCATTGAATCCCAGGGCGGCGACAACCTCAAGGGGCTGGTGCTGGATCTCCGGAACAACCCCGGCGGCCTGGTAGGCGCGGCGCTCGATATGGCATCGCTGTTCCTGAAGCCTTCTGAAACAGTGC
>JBBROT010000218.1:0-6146 GCA_038229155.1 Bryobacterales bacterium
TAAAATCCCGCTACAACGGCAAGGGCGGCTTTCCCATATCGTCGCTACCCATGCGCCTGGCGGCCGCGGTACACGAGGGCGACCCCAACATTCTGCTGACGCAATACTTGACGCCGGAGAGCCGCATGATGATCCGTCGCAAGGTGGTGGACCGCCTTCAAGAGTTGGCCGGCTTCCTAAGTTGGGACGCCGACCCTTACTTGGTGATCACTCCCGAAGGGCGCATGGTGTGGATGCTGGATGGCTACACCACATCGAACGCGCACCCGTATTCGCGCACGTTGAGTATTGAGCGCTTTGGAAATTTCAACTACATTCGCAATTCGGTGAAGGCCACCGTGGATGCCTACGATGGCGATACGAAGTTGTACATCTTCGATCCTTCGGACCCGGTCATCCGCGCGTATCAGAATCTGTTTCCCGAACTTTTCCATCCTCGCTCTGAGATGCCCGCGGGCATTCAAGCCCACGCCCGCTATCCGGAAATTCTGTTCAACGTGCAAGCGGAAATTTACCGCACGTATCACATGACCAACCCGCAGGCTTTCTATAACAAGGAAGATTTGTGGGATTTGGCGCAGTATGTTTCGGGCCAGAACGGTCAGGCTCAACCCGTGACGCCCACCTATCTGGTGGCGACTCTCCCCGGCGAAGAGAAGCCCGAGTTCCTGCTGATGACCAGCTTCACTCCGCGCACGAAACAGAACCTGATTGGAGTATTGGCAGCGCGTTGCGATGGCGAACACCTGGGCGAACTTGCGCTGCTGGAGCTTTCGAAGCAACAGCTCACACCGGGCCCGATGCAGATCGCGGCCAGCATCAATCAGGACCAGAATATTTCGAAAGACCTCACGCTATGGAACCAGCAGGGCTCCACCGTGTTGCGCGGACAGATGCTGGTTCTGCCAGTGGATAATACGTTCCTGTATGTGGAGCCGATTTACCTGCAGGCCACCGAAGCGCGCATGCCGCAACTGAAAAAGGTGGTGCTCGGGATCGGGAATCGTCTGATCTATACGGACACTTACGAGCAGGCAATTGCGCAACTGGGCGCGGGAAGCGCCGGTGCCCTGCTGGACGCGCCGGAAACATCTACCCGCAACGCGACAGCACCAGCGGTCACCGATTCAGGCAAGCTCGAAAGCTTGCGCCGGCACTTGCAGCACTACCGTGAACTGCAGGGGCAAGGCAAATGGTCGGAGGCCGGGCGGGAACTGGAAACGCTGGAAGCCGAACTGAAGAAGTAAAAAGATGGTGGCGGCGCGCAGACTCGAACTGCGGACCTACGGATTATGAGACCGTCGCTCTAACCACCTGAGCTACGCCGCCGACAAGCTTTTATTCTACCGCAGGCCATATCGGAACAGGGTCAAATCTCGCCGCCGTTTTCGAGGCTGCGCCATAGATACCAGCAAGCTGCGCTGCAGTGCGGGTGCCACTGCTCCGCGATGCGTTCCACCTCCGCCGGCGTCGGCATTTTCTCCAATCCATACGCTCGTTGAATTGCCTGACGCACGCCAAGATCGCCCACGGCCAGAATATCGGGGCGGCGCAAGCCGAACATCAGGAACATGTGGGCCGTCCAAACGCCCACGCCCTTTACCTGAACCAGGCGCGCAATCACCGCCTCGTCATCCATCTCGCCCAAGCTGGCGAAGGGCAGCAATCCATCCAGCGCATGGCGGGCCAGAGAGCGAATGTACTCGGTCTTCTGGCCGGAAAGGCCCAGCTTGCGCATGGTGGTCACTCGCAACCTGAGCACATTTTCGGGCGTCATCTCACGCCCCCGCAGCGCCTTCTCCAGACGGCCGAAAATGACGCGAGCCACGGTAGTGGAAAGCTGCTGCGAGACGATGGACCGCACCAGCGCCTCGAACGTGGGGTCCCGGTACGACATGGCGAACGGGCCTACTCGCTTGACGATTCCGGCCAGCACAGGATCTTTCGAGAGATGGTTGACGATATGCTTCATACGTACAATGAAACACGGCGGGAAAGCCGCGCGTCTTACTAGATCATTATGAATCGATTTGTATTTGCCGCCGGTGCCATTGTGGCTACGGGCACCCTGATCGGGCAGGACGTGTCGGAGCCGATCAAAATTGACGTGAACATCGTCAACATGTTCTGTGCGGTTCGTGACAAGAAAGGCGCGTTGGTGCCGGCGCTGGCGAAGGAAGATTTCCAGCTCTTCGAAGACGGCAAGGCGCAGACCATCAAGTACTTCTCGCGCGAGACCGATCTGCCTTTGACCATCGGGCTGCTGGTGGACGTGAGTGGAAGCCAAGTGAACCTGATCGATATCGAAAAGCGCGCGGCAACAGCGTTCTTCCAGCAGGTGTTGAAGAAGAAAGACGTCGCCTTCGTGATCAGCTTCGGAGCGGATTCCGAGTTACTGCAAGATTTGACCGGCTCGCCCAAACTGCTTCAGGAAGGTTTGGACCGGCTCCGGCTGAATGCAGGCACCAGCGGCTTCGGCGGCGGACCTGTACCGACGGCCAACAAGCCACGCGGCACCGTGATGTACGATGCCGTCTATCTGGCCGCGAACGACAGGCTGGCGCGGGAGGTGGGCCGCAAGGTGGTGGTGCTGATTACCGACGGCGAAGATCAGGGCAGCAGTTATTCCATCAAGCAGGCTATCGAACAGGCGCAGAAAGCCGATGCCGTGATTTACAGCATTTACTATGTTGACCCGTACTTCTACAATCGCGGGGGCTTGAGCTTCGGGGGCGGCGGCGAAGGCTATTTAAAGCAGATGTCCGAAGAGACCGGCGGCCGTGTTTTTAAGGTGGACCGCGGGCACACTTTGAGCGACGCGTTTACGCAACTCCAGCAGGAAATGCGCAGCCAATATGCTATCGGCTGGACCCCGTTCGCCGACCGTAAAGACGGGAGCTATCACAAGACCGAACTTAGGCTTGCCGATAAGAATTTGAAGGTGCAGGCGCGTAAGGGCTATTACGCCATGCCCCCGCTGAACTAGAACCGAACGCGTCGCGATAGAGTTCGATGCGGGGCGCGCGCTCCGCAATCACCGTGATCACATCGAACCGCACACGGTCCCAAGCGACTTTCGCGCTTCGTGAATAAGCCTGCGCGGCACGAATCAGGTTGCGCTGCTTTTCGGAGTCGACGGCGCGCTCGGGCGCACCGGTAGAATCGCCGCTGCGAGTCTTCACTTCAATGAAGGCCAACACATCGCCATCCCATCCGATCAAATCGACTTCGCCGTTACCCACGCGAGGCCGGTAATTGCGCGCGACGATGGTGTACTTCTGTTTGCGTAGAAAGCGCATCGCCAGATCTTCACCCAGCGCGGCCAGCGCCCGTTCCGGGGCGTAGCGCTTCCGGCGCAATCCGTCACGAAGGCGATCGAGAATCTGGAACAGGCTCAAAATCGAACTCCATGGATTTGCCGCGAACCACGAAGCAAAGGTAGTGTTCCCAGAATTTGCGGAAGCGCGGGAATGTATTGACCAGGAACTCGAAACCTAACCATTTCCAGAATGAGAGTAGTTTGACGTATACGGAAATCTCACGAAAGCGCGCCCGCGTGTAGTAGCCGAAGCCGCCGTGGTTCTGGCCGAAGTAGCGGAAGCTGAAGCTGTTCAGGTGATGCTTGTGCGTGGGGTCGCAAAACGAACTGTAGTCAGTGTAGTGAGGGGTTTCGATATGAACGCGTCCACCGGGTCGCACCAACCGATGGAACTCTTCCATTGTCTTGATTACATCGGTGACGTGCTCGATGACATGGATGGCGCGCAGTCCATCGAAGCTGTGTGTGCGGAACGGATAGGGAAAGCGGTCCAGATCTGCCAGCACATCGGCGCGGCTGGCGGGGTTGTTGTCCAGGCCGATCGCTCCGGGGAACTTGTTGATGCCGCAGCCAACATCGAGTATCAAGATGCGCTCATCAGGCGAGGATGGTGAACTGGTCTTCCTGCATGGCGTCGGCGGCACCGGGCTTCAGATAGCGGGGATCGAGCAATCGCGCCGTATCGATGTTGCCGATTGCCGATAACAAGCTCTGCTTCACGCCGGGCTCGGCCATCGCCTCGCGAATATGACCGCGAACCGTGTTGGTCTTGAAGGAGCAAACGCAGGGGACGATGGGGATGCCAAGCTGCTCCGCAAAGGCGCTGGTGATTTCTTCCGAGACATAAATTAGAGGCCGGATGATGCGCGCCGTGCCTTCGCGCGAATTCACGACGGCGGGCAACGCGCTGAGCCGGCCATTGTACATGGCGTTGCGAAGCAACGATTCGCAGGCGTCGTCAGCGGTATGGCCAAGAGCGATCACGTTCGCGCCCAGGTTTCGAGCCACTTCATACACAGCCCGGCGGCGATAGCGGCTGCACAGATCGCAGCCATGGTCAGGCTTGTCATCGATCAGATTGAGAGAGGCCTGATCTGTGTAATGAACCCATTCAATGCCGCGCTGCCGGATGAGTTCGCCCACCGGCTCAACAGGACGCACAAATTTGCCCTGCTCAATGGTGAAGGCGCAGAGCGAGAATTTCACCGGCGAGCGCCGCTGGAGCAGGCGCAGAGCCTCGACCAAAGCCAGGGAGTCTTTGCCGCCGGATACACCGACTGCGATCCGGTCACCCTCCCGGATCATGTCGAAACGCTTAATGGCTTCCCCTGTTTTGCGCAGGAGTGCTTTTTCGGGATGCACGGTAATCTTTATTCTAATCGCCCAATGAAAAAGCCGCAGTCTCTTGCGAGACCGCGGCTTTTTGAGGGAACGAAGCCAAATTCGGCTAAGTGCTTAGTAATCCATACCTTCGGGACCATGACCGCCGCCAGGACCGCCACCCGAAGACTTCTTCTCCGGAATTTCGCAGATCATCGCTTCGGTGGTCAGCATGAGGCTGGCGATAGAAGCGGCATTCTGCAGAGCGGTGCGGGTTACCTTGGTGGGATCGATTACGCCGGCCGCCACCAGATCTTCGTACTGATCCGTGGATGCGTTGTAACCGAAGTTGTTGTTGTCGTTCGAGCGAACCTTCTCGACAACAATCGCGCCTTCGTGACCGGAATTCAGCACGATTTGGCGGAGCGGCTCTTCGCAAGCGCGGCGGACAATGTCCAAACCGAACTGCTCATCGCCTTCCAACTTTTTACCCTGAAGAGCTTTGGACGCGCGGAGCAGCGCAACGCCGCCGCCGGGAACAATGCCTTCTTCCACAGCCGCGCGCGTTGCGTGAAGAGCGTCTTCCACGCGGGCCTTCTTTTCCTTCATTTCGGTTTCCGTCGCCGCGCCAACCTTGATCACCGCAACACCGCCGGCAAGCTTCGCCAGACGTTCCTGCAGCTTCTCACGGTCGTAATCGGAGGTGGTGTCTTCAATCTGAGCGCGCAACTGCTTGATGCGGCCTTCGATGGTTTTGGACTGGCCCGCGCCATCGACGATGGTGGTGTTGTCTTTGTCTACGGTGACGCGCTTCGCACGGCCCAGATCTTCCAGCTTCACGCCTTCCAGCTTGATGCCGGTTTCTTCGAATATGGCCTTGCCCGCGGTGAGAACGCCGATGTCTTCCAGCATTGCCTTGCGGCGATCGCCGAAGCCCGGAGCTTTCACGGCGCAAGCGTTCAGGGTGCCGCGCAGTTTGTTCACAACCAGAGTGGCAAGCGCTTCGCCTTCTACTTCTTCCGCGATGATCAGAAGCGGTTTACCGGCGCGCGCAATCTGCTCCAGCAGGGGCAGAAGATCTTTCATGTTGCTGATCTTCTTTTCGTGAATCAGGATATACGGGTCTTCGAGAACAACTTCCATCCGCTCGGGGTCGCTCACGAAGTACGGTGAGAGGTAGCCACGATCGAACTGCATGCCTTCAACGGTGGAAAGCTCAGTCACCATCGTCTTCGATTCTTCCACCGTGATCACGCCATCTTTGCCGACTTTGTTCATCGCCTCGGCAATGATGCCGCCGATGGTGTGGTCGCTGTTGGCGGAAATGGTGCCGACCTGCGCAATCATGTCGCCTGAAACCGGCTTCGACATGGCTTGAACGGCGGCCACGGCGATTTCAACGGCCTTGTCGATCCCGCGCTTCATCTGCATTGGGTTCGCGCCGCTGGTGACAGCCTTCACGCCTTCGCGGAAAATCGCCTGGGCAAGAATGGTGGCGGTGGTGGTA
>JBBROT010000219.1:0-6143 GCA_038229155.1 Bryobacterales bacterium
CCAGGGCCCGCGGGTTCTGTTTCCCTCTTGGGCGCGGGCTTCTCGGTTTTGACGCGCCGCGAAGAAGCTTCCTGATCCCGCGATTCGCCCCGGCTCGCATCCGTCCGCTCGCCACCGTGGTGGCCATTGGTCTCGCCGCCGGATTTTTCCTGACGATCCGGGAGCCCACGGTTCGGCGCCAGCAGATCCCGCAACTGGATTGCGACATCTTCGTCGACCGAGCTCGAATGGGTCTTGCCTGCGATACCGAGCTCTTTCAACTTGTCCAGAATCTCATGAGACTTCACCTCTAAATCGCGGGCAAGCTCATTGATTCTTCGGGATTTATTCATATATAGAACGATTGTTCGTTACTGCCTGCAAGCTCGGAGAAACGCTACGCGTCCGGCCCGCGATTCACATCGCGATGACCGGGCTCCATCCCGGAAACATCGCTTTCGGGAGCCTCTATATTAACAGACTCGGCTCTTTCCGATTCATCGCCGCTTACCGCCCCCGCAGCGTCACCCCCGCCTTCGGTCTCGGCACCGCTCTCGGCCTCGGTCTCGGCGCCGCTGTCGTCAAGCGGACCGGTTCCGCTGAACTCCGCATCCGCATTGTCATCCGTTAAGCCAACCGGCTCGGACGGGTCCAGCGTTTCCGGTTGATCGTCAACAGCCGTTTCGCTGCTCGCCTCGCCCAAAGTACCTTCATCGTCAAACTGACCGTAGAAAGCAATCACCGCCATCTGGATTCTCTCGACAGCTCCGGCCGGAATGCCCGGAATTTCCACGAGTTGCTCCGGCGTCATCTCTCCCAACTTCTCCACCGTGGTCACACCCGCGGCCGTCAGCGTATGCTCCACGCCGGGATCTAGCCCGTATTGCAGCAAAGTGTTCAGCGGCGATTCCTGAATGACCAAAGCCTCCATCTGGCTTTCCACCTCCTGCCGCTTCTCTTCTTCGCTCTTGATGTCCACCTTCCAACCCAGCAGCTTGGCGGCGAGGCGGACATTCTGACCCTTCTTGCCGATGGCGAGGGACAATTGCGAATCGTCCACAATCACTTCCATGTGCTTTTCGAGCGCGTCGAGAATGGTGACGCGGCTGATCTTCGCCGGGCTCAGCGCATGCGTTGCAAACTGGATGGGGTCTTCCGAAAATTCAATAATATCGATCTTTTCGCCCCGCAGTTCCCGGATGATGGATTGCACGCGCATGCCCTTCATGCCCACGCAGGCACCCACGCAATCCACATCGCGGTCGCGGCTCTGCACGGCAATTTTCGTGCGCTCACCGGCTTCCCGCGCGCAACCTTTAATGGTCACCGTGGAATCGTAAATCTCCGGCACTTCCTGTTCGAAGAGGCGCTTGACCAATTCCGGATCGGCGCGCGACACCACCACGCCCGGACCCTTGCTGGCCTTATCCACAATCTTGATCACGCAGCGCACCCGGTCGCCAATGCTGAAACTTTCCAGGCGCGATTGTTCCTTCTTGGGCAGCCGGGCTTCGGTCTTCCCTAAATCGAGCACTAGATCCTGCCCTTCAATGCGCTTCACAACACAATTAACCAACTCACCGGCGCGGCCCGAATATTCATTGAAAACGGTTTCCCGTTCAGCCTCGCGCACCTTCTGCAGAATCACCTGCTTCGCGGTTTGGGCGGAGATGCGCCCCAGGGCATCCGTGGGCTTCGGAATGCGCACTTCGCTCCCCAGAGCGGCCGAGCCATCGATGCGGGTCGCGTCCGACAGCGTCATTTCATGCGCCGGATCTTCCACCAGTTCCACCACTTTTTTCACCGCAAAGAGCCGCATCGCGCCGGATTTCGGGTCCAGATCGGCGTAGTAATCCTCATTCGTGCGGAAATGTTTCCGCGCGGCAATCAGCAAAGCATCTTTGACAGCATCCATGACGATGCTGGAATCGATACCCTTTTCCTTGCTTAAAATTTCAATGGACTGAAAAATGGTATCCACAAGTTCCTCGGAATGTTTCTGAAATGAATGCGTGCTACCACTCGAACTTTAAGTTCGCGCGGTCTACCTGACTATGGGGAATCTGGATGGATGCGCCGCTATCGAGCGAAACAGCGATGTTTCCCTCATTAACGCCGCCCAGAATCCCTTCAATACTTTTTTGACCTTCCAGCGGTTCGCGCAACACCAGCTTCGCGCGCTTACCGAAGAATCGCTCAAAATCCGCCAGCTTCAACAGCTTGCGCTCCACGCCGGGCGAACTCACCTCCAGCGTGTAATGTGTGGGGATGGAATCGTCGGCGTCCAGCAGTTCTCCCAGGTTTCGCGAAATGAGTTCGCAGTCCCCGTGGGTGACGCCTTCCGCTTTGTCGATTGAGATTCGCAAGAATTGATTCTTTCCGCCGCCCTTCAACTCCACTTCCACCACTTCAATGCCTTCCGGCTCCGCCACACGGCGGGCAATCGCCTCGATTTTTTCTACTCCCGCCGCCTTCGCCATCCACCTATCCAAAAAATGCTGCCAGCAATAAAAAAGTGGGCTTGCGCCCACTTCCAAAGTTCGACACGACCAACTTCAATATAACGCGTTTTTAACAAAAGGCCAAGAGTGCACAGTACCGGTTCAAACTAGCGGCCACCGCCCCAAATCTGCTCAACGATGCCCCGGGCGATCGGTTCCCGGAAATGAACCGGGTCCTTGTAATTTTCCCGGTTCGCGGTTTGCGCGTTCGGCACATCGAAATCGTAAAGCGGCCCGAACCTCGCCAAGTCACGCTTGAACTCAAAATACTGATCGTCCAACCCGAAGCGTGATGGGATGGCCTGAAGATCGGCATGCCCGGGAAAGACAATGAAGCGTAAATCGATGCCTTTCTCCCGGCAATATTGGGAAATCTCTTCCAGGCGCGAACGGTAGCGCACCGGTTTCAGATAGCGTTCCGCCCAATTCGAATGGGTTTGCAGTTCGTCGGCCCAAAGCTCTTCGCGCGTGATGGTGGGCAATCCCAAGCCGGGATCGGTACCGGCGTATCGCAGCCGCGCGGTATAAAACGCTCCCTTCAGCACGGTAATATTGGTGAAATACAGCAGCGGCGTATCGATGATCGCCATCGCCGGCTCCGTCCGGTTGGTGAAGTTGTAATCGTTATACAGGCTGAAGCCGAAGCCCATGTAGACCACCTTCAAGGGCACCGCCTTGTTCGCCGTCCAGAAGGTATCCACCATTTCGTTCAGGCTGGCACCTCCATACGAAAGGTTGATGAATTTCGCGCCGGAAACGCGCTCGATTTCTTCGGGGCGAATCAGCCCCATGCGCGAATCGCCCAGTAGAATGTTCGCGTTCGGCGCATGCCGGAAGGCAATCAATTTCGTCAGGCAGGTATTGAGCGGGAAGGCGGAACGCTCCTTCACTTCCCTCGCGATGAAGGGCGAACCGAACAGGCAAAACGGGTCGGCCCAATAGACGCCCATCGCCAGCAGCAAAAATGGAGCGGCCAGCGAGCCCGCTTTCAGAAAAAACCTGGTGTACTCTGTGTGCGAATCGCGAATCATTTTAGAACTGAAAGTAAATAAACTCTTTGGCTTTGTTGAAAGCGCCGAAAAAAAGCAGCGTCGCGCAGCACGCGTAGTACAAGCTCCAGCGCACGTAAACGGGCTGGCGGCGAATAAAGGTCCGCAGCCGCACGCGATGCTGTGCTAATTCCACAATCAGCAGGACCGGGATGGCGATCAGTGCCAGCGTGAACTCGTCTTTCGCCAGCCGCATCAGAATGTTCGCCTTGATAAAAGACAGGCTGTGCAGATTCGCCGGCAAGTCGGCAAGCCCGTCAGTCAGGTGGGAGGCAATGTAAAACGCGTCCGCCGTAGTTCGCGCGCGGAAGAAGATCCACCCGAAGCAGATCAGCGAAAATGTAATCAGCGTGCGCACCGCCCGCAAAGGCAGTCTCAAGCCGCGCGGGGTATTCCAGTTCGGGAATACGGCCCTGGCCGCAACCTCGCCCCACTGCTCCAGCACCAGATAGAGACCATTCAACCCACCCCATATTACATAGGTCCAGTTGGCCCCGTGCCATAGGCCGCTCACCAGGAAGGTGATCAGCAGGTTCCCATAGCGGCGCAGGAACGGGACGCGGCTCCCCCCCAGCGAGAAATAGACGTAATCCCGGAACCAGGTGGAAAGGGAAATATGCCAGCGCCGCCAGAAATCGCTCACGCTGGGGCTGAAGTAAGGCATCCGGAAATTTTCCATCAGCCGGAAGCCCATCACCTGCGCGGAACCGAGCGCGATATCGGAATACCCTGAAAAATCGCAGTAAATCTGGAAGGCGAAAAAGACGGTGGCCAGCAAGAACGAAATGCCGGTGTACGTCCGCGGATGATCGTAGACCTGGTTCACAAAGGGTGCCAGCCGGTCGGCCACAACTATCTTTTTGAACATCCCCCAGGCCATCAACTGCAGCCCCGCCACCACGCGCGAATACTCGAACCGGTGCACTTCGTGAAACTGATGCAGGAGATTTTGCGGGCGCTCGATGGGCCCGGCCACCAACTGCGGGTAAAACATCACGTACAGAGCGAAAATGCCCAGATTCGTTTCCGGCCTCTGCCGCCGCCGGTAGACCTCAATGGTGTAGCTCAACGATTGGAAAGTGTGGAAGGAAAGGCCGATGGGCAGAATAATATCGAGCGGGTTCAGCGGATAAGTCCAGCCGATTTGCCCGCCCAGGCTTTGAAACGAGAGCGTCAGGAAATTGTAGTACTTGAAAAACGCCAGCACGCCCACATTGGCAATCACGCTGGCCATCAGGCAAAGCTTTCGCCGCGTCCCGTCTTGCTTGTCGATCCAGATTCCCGCGGCGTAATCGACCGCGATGGTGAAAGCCAGCACGAAGATGTACACCGGCCGGAACGACATGTAGAAATAGCAGCTTGCCGCCAGCAGGAGCGCGCCCCGGAAACGAGGCGGCAGCGCGAAGTACAGCGCTGTAACGACCGGGAAAAAGACCAGAAACTGGAGCGAGTTAAAGAGCACAGTTCTGGGTCAACGTACCACATTTGGGCTCGCGAACCGGATCATGACGAACGCGATTCGCCGCTCTCATCATGAAACGGCATTAGCCTTGCTTCTGCAGATGTAGAGGAAGACACAATTATGAAATTTGTAGCTGCATTTGTAGCGATATCGGCTCTTGTGAGCGCCCAGGAACCGAATCCCACCCAAGGTCCCCGGCCCGGTTTTCCCGCGGATTCAGTTCCCGTATTCCGCATCACGGTAGTTTCCCGCAGCATTAAAGCCATCAATTTCCACCATCGTACTGGGTCCACGAATGTCGATCTGAAGGGCACCGCCCTGATGCCGCAGTCAACCGGCATCGCGAAGGTGCAGAGCAATACCGGCGCGACCAAGATGACGCTCGATATCAAGAAGATGAGTGCGCCCCAGAGTTTCGGACCCGAATACCTGACCTTTGTGGCATGGGCGATCACCCCGGAAGGCCGCGCTGACAACCTGGGCGAAGTGGTGCTGAATGGCGATGCCACCCACCGGTCCATCGATGTAGCCACTGAATTGCAGGCTTTCGGCATCATCGTGACAGCCGAACCCTACTGGGCCGTCACCCAGCCATCCGATGTCGTCGTAATGGAAAACTTCATCCGCGCCGATACCACCGGCACCATTGAGCAGGTGGACGCGAAGTATGAACTTCTGCAACGCGGACAGTACACCAAGATCGTCAATGCCACGGTTCTGACGCCTCTCATTAGCGATACCAAGACTAACCTGCAATTACGCGAAGCACGCAACGCCGTTGAAATTTCGCGCGCCACCGGCTCCGACCGTTATGCGGCGGAAACCTTTCAGAAAGCCTTGATCGACCTCAAAAATGCCGAAGATTACAACCGCGGGAAAGGTGATAAGCGCGCGCTCGAAACCAATGCACGTGAAGCGGTGCAGATGTCGGAAGACGCACGCATCATTACTCTCCGCAAATTGCGCGAAGAGAATCTGGCTGCGGAACGCGCCGCCTCCGCTCAGCGTGAGGCAAATGCACGCGCCCAGGCTGATTCCGAAGCTCGTAGGCGTGCCCAGGCCGATGCCGATCGTTCAGCGGCCGAACGCGCCAGAGCCGATGCCGAACGCGCGAAAGCGGAAGCAGTCGCCGCTTCAGCCCAGGCAAATCAG
>JBBROT010000220.1:0-6116 GCA_038229155.1 Bryobacterales bacterium
AGCTATACCCACCATACTGGCACTCCCAAGTCTAACAAAATCCGCGTGCTACCCTGAAGGCAATTCAGTCGGCTCCGATTGAGACCATGCGACTTAGAACTATCCTCGCCGCAACAGCCGCAAGTCTCCTCCTCCTTTCAGGCCTCTTCGCGTTCCAGCGTCCCTTCCGCGAATATCAGGGTTTCGAATACGAAGACTTCCCCGTCCCTCCCGATTACCTCGAAAAAGGCGAGTGGACTTTCGCAAGGCTCATGTACCCTCCCATGCGAGGCGGTTATCGCAGTCGTCGCGATGGCGGCGATTGGACGCAGGGCGGCGGCTCCAATTGGACTACAGATTACCCACGTTCCGACCGACACCTAGCCGCCGCCGTCCGCCGCCTCACTCGCCTCTCCGCACGCAGCGTCGAGCAACCCGTCAATCTCGATGACGGCGACGAAGTCTATCACTGGCCCTGGCTCTATGGCGTCGAAGTCGGCCATTGGAACCTCTCCGATGCACAAGCCGCAAAGCTCCGCGATTTCCTCCTGCGCGGCGGATTTTTCATGTGCGACGATTTCCACGGCATCCAGGAATGGGATGTCTTTATCGCCAGCATGAACCGCGTCTTCCCCGACCGAACCATCGTCGATATCGAAAACAGCGATCCCATCTTTCACACCCTGTACGATCTCGATGGCCGCTATCAAGTCCCCGGTGCTCAGTTCATCTATTCGGGCCGCAACTGGGAGAAAGGTCCCAACGATGCCAAATGGCGCGGCATATATGACGATAAAGGCCGGCTCATGGTCGCCATCTGCCACAACATGGACCTGGGCGATTCCTGGGAGCACGCCGATAATCCGCAGTACCCCGAAAAGTACAGCTCGCTCGGCATGCGCATCGGAGTGAATTACCTCATCTACTCCATGACGCACTAACTAGAGCCCCGCCTTCCTCCACAGTTCATCCACGCGCTTCTTCACGCTCGCCGTCATCTCAATCACCGCCGGCCATTCCCTCGTGAAACCTTCACCCGCCCACTTGCGCGTCGCATCCACGCCCATCTTCGAACCGTAGTTCACTAGGCGGCTCGCATGGTCCAGCGAATCCACCGGCCCCATCGTGAACTGAATGTCGCGCTCCGGATCGATGTTGTTGAACGCGCGCCACGCCACCCCGCTCACGTTCTGTACATCCACCTCTTCATCCACCACCACAATGCACTTGCTGAACATCGCTTGCCCCAATCCCCAAATCGCCGACATCACCTTCCGCGCATGCCCCGGATAGCTTTTCCGTATCGAGACCAGAATCAGGTTATGGAACACGCCCTCCGCCGGCATGCAGATGTCCCGCACCTCCGGCAGTTGCAGCCGCATCAACGGAAGAAAGATGCGCTCGATGGCTTTGCCCATGTAGAAGTCCTCCATCGGCGGAGGCCCCACAATCGTCGTCGCATACACCGGCTCCGTGCGACGCGTCAGGCAAGTCACATGAAATACCGGGTACTCATCGGCCAGCGAATAGAAGCCCGTGTGATCTCCGAACGGCCCTTCCGTGCGCAGTTCACCCAGGGTCACATAGCCCTCCAGCACAATCTCCGCCTCCGCCGGAACCTCCAGGTCCACGGTCTTGCACTTCACCATCTCAACGGCCTCATTGCGCAAGAAGCCCGCAATCAGCATCTCATCCAACTCCGGCGGCAGCGGCAGAATCGCGGAGTACATCGTCGCCGGGTCGCACCCGATCGCAACCGCCACTTCCATCCGCGTCGAAGCGCCCTCGGCCAAACGCCTTCGGTAATGTTCCGCGCCCTGCTTATGCGTTTGCCAGTGCATGCCCGTCGTGCGCTCGTCGTACACCTGAATCCGGTACATGCCGCAATTGCGCTTGCCCGTTTCCGGGTTCTTCGAAAACACCATCGGCAGTGTGATGTATCGTCCGCCATCTTCGGGCCAGCACTTCAACACCGGCAGATCCAGCAGAGAGAAACCTTTGGTCTGCACCACCTCCTGACAGGGAGCCTGGTGCACAGTCTTCGGAAAGAAGCTTCCCATCTCGGCAAGTTTCGGAAGCATCTTCAGCTTCCCCAACAAGCCTTCCGGCTTCTGCTTCGTCATTTCCAGAAACTCGACAATGCGCGCCGCCACCTCATCGACGGAATCCACCTCCATCGCAATCTCCATGCGCCGCATACTTGCCATGGAATTGATCAGCACCGGAATGTTTGAGCCCTTCGGCTTCTCGAACAGCAGCGCCGGCCCGCCTTGTTTCACAGAGCGATCGGCAAACTCTGTCATCTCCAGTTCCGTATCCACTTCGAACGGAATGCGCTTCAATTCGCCGTGCTTTTCCAGAGCGCGTATAAACTCACGCAGGTTTCGGTGGGCCATTGGTTATGATCTTAGTTTCGAATGAGAACAGCTCTTGTAACAGGCGCAAGCCGCGGAATTGGATTGGCATGCGCGAAAGCACTGGCGAAAACAGGAGTGCGCATTATCCTCGCCGCGCGCAATCGCGAACTGCTTGACCGGGCGGCTTCATCCATCGAAGGCGAAACCTTCGTGCTGGAACTCGATATGGGCTTGGTCGAATCCATCAAGCCCGCCATCGCGCAAGCCGCAAAAGATTTCGGCCGGATCGATATCCTGGTCAACAACGCGGCCATCACGCGCGACGGTATTGCCATGCGCATGAAACTGTCGGATTGGGATGCGGTGATCGCCACAAATCTTTCGGGTGCCTTCGCGGCCTGTCAGGCCGTGCTCCCTTCCATGATGAAGGAAAGGTGGGGCCGGATTGTGAATCTATCATCTGTCGTTGGAAGAAGCGGCAATGCGGGCCAGGCAAATTACGTCGCATCAAAAGCCGGCCTGATCGGTCTCACGAAATCGCTCGCTCAGGAAATGGGTTCGCGCAACGTCACCGTAAACGCCGTCGCACCCGGATTTATCGATACCGATATGACCGCATCGTTACCCGAAGACCTCAAGACCAAAATTCTCGCCGGCATCCCGCTCGGCCGCTTCGGTCAAGTGGAAGATATCGCCGCGGCAGTGGAATTTCTCGCAAGCGACAAAGCCGCCTACATCACTGGTGCCGTCATCGATGTGAACGGCGGCATGTACATGTAAAATTGCACTATGGCTACAAAAAAGAAAGCAGCGGCCAGCAAGAAGGTCGGCACAGTCATGCACGAATTCAAAACCGGCAAACTGAAATCGAGCTCCGGCGAAAAAGTGACCGATCCGAAACAAGCCATCGCGATTGGCCTAAGCGAAGCCCGCGCCGAAGGCGATGACGTACCGCCGAAACCCGGTCACAAATCTAAAAAATAAATTCCGTTCAACTCGCGGGATGCTCGAACAGCGTTCCGCGCCCCAGCAGCCAGCGCGGGTCCAGGCGGCTCTTCACATCGCGCATCGCCTGTATTTCCGCGGGGTTGAACTGCAAGGCCAGCAAGTCGCGCTTGCGCTTCCCTAATCCATGCTCGGCGCTCACGGTGCCGCCCATCGCGACAGCGGCCCTCGCGAACTCGTGCATCAACGCGTGGCCTGAAGAGTCGAACAGGTTAACATGCAGGTGGGCATCGCCGTAGTGTCCGAAGATCACGTAACGCCCCGGGAATTCCTGTTCGCAGCGCTCCCGGTAAATTTGCATCATCTCCGCGTTGCGGTCCACCGGAACCGCAAAATCGCTGCCGGTCTTTTTCATCCCCAATCGCCGCACTTCTTCATTCACACGCTCCGGCAGTCGATGACGAAATTGGCGAAAGCGTTCTCTATCTTTCGCTTCGGTTCCAAACCACGAATCGACAGCATCAGAAAGGTCCCATGCATCCAGATCCGGATTTTCCTGTTCCACCAACAATGCCGAATGGCCCGGAGCTTTCAATAGCCGCAGCGAATGCGAGTCGAAGTACTCCAGCATCCGCAAGCCTTCCATTCCGCGCCAGTCCACCGGCGGCTCGCCTGGAAAAAATACCACGCCCGTTAGCAGTTCTTTCGGCTGCGGCAAGAGCGTCAGTTCCGCTTCCAGCACAATGCCCAGCGTGCCCTCGGAACCGGTGAACAGATCCGTCCAGTCCATGCCGGGCTGCAGTGGATACCCGGCCGTGGTCTTCGTCGTGCGCGGTACCGGCAGCGCCGGAACATCGAAATCGATTGGGTCGCCCCGATGAAACGTATTGATCCCGCCGTCCATGGTGGCTACGCGCAAACTGCGAATCCAGCGCCGCGTCGCGCCATACTTAAACCCGCGCGACCCGCTGGCATTCGTTGCAATGGTGCCGCCCACCGACGCCCACGTCTCCGTCGGATCGGGCGGATAAAATTGGCCGGTTCGCGCTGCCGCGGCCTGCAGATCTTTCAGCAGGACACCCGCGCCCACTCGCGCAAAGCCATCATGAATTTCCAGCTTGGTAAAGTGTTCCAGCGAAACCAGCGTGCCACCTTGTGGAACACCGCCACCGGTCACGCCCGTGTTGCCGCCCACGAGCGTTATCTCTTCGCCGAACGGCAACTCAGCTTCAGAACGCGGCGCTACTGTACGCTCCGCCCACCCTTCGAACCCGGAAGCGTCGGTGATCAAATTTCCAGAATGACCGGCATGATCAACGGCCGGCGCTGCGTATGCTTCGAGATGTACCGTTTCAGGTCCGCGCGGACCTTTTCTTTCATCACGCCCCAATCCATCTTTTCTTCCGCCGATGAATTCTCTAAAGTCCTCGCCACCACTTGCTTGGCGTTCTTCATGAACTCCGAACCCTCGTCCGAAGCGAAGCCGCGCGCCACCACCTCGGGCGGTGCTTCCACCTTGCCGGTCAGTTTGTTGATCGCGATAATCGTGAGCACAATGCCGTCTTCAGACAGATGCCGGCGATCGCGAATCACCATATCGCCCACAACCTCATCCACCATGCCCGAATCGATACAGACGCGGCCCACGGTCACGCGGCCCGCCTTCCGCGCGCTCTTGGAATCGATCTCCAGAATGTCGCCGGTCTCCAGCACAAAGCTTTCCTTCAAGCCCGAATGCCGCAGATGGTCCGCCAGGCGCGCATGCTTCGAAAGCTGCCGGTACTCGCCATGTACAGGCATAAAATATTTCGGCCGCACCAAATTCAGCACCAGCCGCAGTTCTTCCACACTCCCGTGGCCCGATACATGGATGGGCGGATTCATGCTGCCGTACATCACATCCGCGCCGCGCCGCGAAAGATGGTCGATCACGCGAAAGATATTCTTCTCATTACCGGGAATGATGCGCGAACTCATCACAACCGTATCGCCCTTGGCGATGGAGATGTTCTTGTGATTGTCCACAGCCACGCGCGAAAGAGCGCTCATCGGCTCGCCCTGCGTGCCGGAAATCAGAATCGTGGTCTTGTTCGCTGGCGCATTCATCACGTCTTGCGGACGCATCAAAATTCCATCCGGAATCGACAGCAAACCAAGATTGTGCGCAATCTCTGTCACGTTCGTCATGCTGCGACCAACAATCGCAACCTTGCGCCCGAACTCTTCCGAGATATCGATCACCTGCTGCAAACGATGGATCGACGAACTGAACGAGGAAACAAACAAGCGCTGTTCGCATCGATTGAAAATGTCTTCGAGGCGCGGCCGCACCGCCCGTTCCGATTCCGAATATCCCGGCCTGTCCGAGTTCGTCGAATCCGACATCAACAGCAGCACACCGCGCTTGCCATACTCGGCCAGCGTGTGCAGATCGAACAATTCGTTATCGGTCGGCGTCGGGTCCACTTTAAAATCGCCGGTGTGGATGATCACGCCGAGCGGTGTCGTGATGGCCAGCGCGACGGCGCTCACAATCGAATGCGTCACATGGATGAACTCGATCGAGAACGGTCCCACCGTCACAGTCTGCTTCGGCTTAACCTTGCGGAAATCCACCTTCTCTTCAAATTCGTATTCGTTCATCCGGCGCTCCACCAGCGCCAGCGTGAAGGCGGTCCCGAAGACAGGCACATTCAACTCCGCCAGAAAGAACGCAACCGACCCGATATGATCTTCGTGCCCATGCGTCAAAAGCAGGGCGCGCACCTTAGAACGGTTTTCCGTCAAGTAAGTCAGATCGGGTGTTACAAAATCGACGCCCAGAAGCTCCGCTTC
>JBBROT010000221.1:0-6115 GCA_038229155.1 Bryobacterales bacterium
GGGCGACATCCCGCTGAAGCGGCAGGCCAGCGACATGGTATGCAGCATGTTGTAATCGCTATTGCCTTCGCGGCTGAAATTGGTGCCCAGGCTTACGGCGGCTCCTCTATCGATCAGATCACGAGCCGGGGCGAAGCGATCACGGTGTTGCGCATATGTCAGAGCCGGTGCCAGCGCGAGTATCACGTCGGAGTTGGCGAGCGCGCTGCACAACTCCGGCAACGGTCCTTCGAGACCGTTCACCACGGTCACGCGACTTTCAAGGGCCAAGGCCGCGGACGTGTCGGAGCACTCCGGCGTGGTCTGTATCTTTGTTCGCACGCGAGCCTGACGCGCGGCTTTCAGAAACATGCGGGCTTCGGGAGCGCCGGTGCCTTGATCTCCCATCATCGCGGTGGCGGATTGCACGAGGCGCAACGACGCCGCGGTTTCCAGCAATGGCAACAGCGAGTTGTGAGTCCATTCATTGGCCCCCCCGTCGAAGTCGCGGGGAACGTAGCCTGATAAGACAAGAGAGACAACCAGTTCCGCGGCGCGGCTCTGCAGCGAGGCGTAGAGGCGCATGAGGCGTAGTTCGCCAGAAGCATCGCCTCCATACCCTGTCAGCACTTCCGTGGCAAGTGTGCCGTGCCTGGCCATGCCAGTAAGAACCGACGCGGCATTCTCTTCTAGCACCGTTCTCTTAGCTTCAAGGAAAGCCTGGATGCCGGCCTCGAAGCTTTCGCCTACGCCATGAGCGAACACGGGCCGCGTGGCGCTATCGATGAAGCCAGGCAGTACAATGCAGCCGGTGGCATCCACCTCCACGGCATTCCGAGCGGCTTTCAGGCGCTCAATGCGGCGGGTGGGGCCGACATCTTCGATGCGGCCGTCACGAATCAGAAGAGCGCCATCCGCGATGATGGCGAGTTCCGACATTTCGCTCCCGCGGCGCACGCTGGGCGGGCCATGCAGCGTGACAAGCTGCTTGGCGCTACGGATTAGAACCAGATTGGTCGTTGTGGGAATCTACCCAGGCGGAGACGTTACGCCGCGACGCCGGCTTTGGCGTACCACGGTGTGGCTGACTTGATAGCGACATTAACGGCATCCAGGTTTTTGAGGCCCTGATCGCCCAGCCAGTCTTCCAGTGCCTGCTTCCCTTGTTTCGCGAAAACGGGGATTGCATCTTTCCAGGTGGCCCGGCCGCAGAGAACACCGGAATAATCGGTTCCCGATTCGGCCGCCATGCTGAGATTTTCAATAAACTCCGCGTTGCTCACGCCGGCGCTCAGGTAGATGAATGGCTTGGTTGCCACGTCGGCGGCTTTGCGGAACAGGTTCAACGCTTCGGCATGAGAGTAAGCTTTTTGACCCTTATAAACGCTGCTGCCTTCAACGAAGTTGGCGTTGATGGGGACTTCCACTTTCAGCACGTCGATCTTGTATTGAGGCTTCGAGAATTCGGTCATGCTGGCGATTACCACCTCGGGCTTTTTCTTGGCCCACTCCAGACCTTTTTCGTCGCCGCCCTTGGGATCGTAACCGATGAATTCGCAGAAGAATGGAATGTCGCAACCTTCGCATTCGGCACCTACTCGTTCGATGAAAGCGTGCTTGATGTCTTTGACTTTAGCATCGTCTTCCGGGGTGTAATAGAGCAGAATTTTCACCGCGTCGGCGCCCCAATCCTTGATGCGCTTGACCGAAACGTGCGGCAGTAAATCGGGCAGGCGGCCCGGCTGCGCTGCATCGTATCCGGTGGCTTCGTAGGCGAGTAAAAGACCGGCTGTTTTCGCGCGGGCGGCGGCGGGAAGGCCGAATTCGGGGTCGAGCAGGATGGCACTTGCGTGAGGTGTCAGGACCTTGGAGACGGCGACTTTAAAATCTTCCATCATCTCTTGCGAGATATCTTTTTGATTGACCCCCTTTTCTTTCGCAAGCGATTTCTGCAAGCTGCCGCGCTGATCCATGGCGGCCGCGGCGATCACGCCGGCCTGGTTCGAAAGCGCCTTCATGTGTTGCAATTTTGCTGGAGTCATCTTCAATTAAATTATGACACGCGAGCATCCAGCGGAACACGCGCGTCCAGTGTACGGAAGTAACGCTGAGCGCTTTGCACGTCGCGAAAAATTTGGGCTTTCAGTGCCTCGGGAGAGTTAAATTTACGCTCCGCCCGAACACGTGCCAGAAACTCGACGCGGATGCGATGAGGCGTATCGCGAAGCGGGCCTAACAGGAAAGTTTCCACGGTCAGCGCGTCGCCCGAAAAAGTGGGGCGTGTTCCCACGTTGGTGACGGAGTGCCATTGTTGGCCGGTTGCGAGATCGGTGGTGCGGGTGACGTAGACGCCGTTCCCGGGCAGTACCTCAAAAGCGGGATCGAGGTTGAGGGTGGGGACGGTTTCTTTCTTTCCGATTCCGTGACCGGAAACTACGGCACCTTCGAGAGCAAATGGGCGGCACAATAAGCGGCGCGCCAAGGCGACATGACCAGCTTGCACAAGGGCCCGCACGCGGCTGCTGCTGACGCGCGCACCGCGCAGGCGCACAGGGGGAATGAATTGTGTGGAGAAGCCGCACTCCAGGCCAAGTTCCTGCAGGAGGAAGGTGTTGCCTTCGTGTTTGTGTCCGAAGCGGAAATCTTCGCCCACACAGATTGTGCGCGCTTTTAGTTTTTCGACAAGCACATGGCGGACGAAATATTCAGGGCTCCACAGCGCGGTCTCTTCAGTGAAGGGCAGCACCAGGACTTCTTCTATTCCGCACGATGCCATAATTTGGGCGCGCTGTTCCGGCGTCGTCATGACGAGTGGGGCGCGGCCTGGCGCGATGACGCGCGCGGGGTGCGGATGGAAGGTCATGGCGGCGGCGCGCCAGCCGTGTTCACGCGCCGAGTGGACGACACGGCTGAAGAGTTCGCGATGCCCGGCGTGAACGCCATCGAAGTTACCGACGGTGAGCGCGCAGGGGCCGAAATCGGCCGGCGTTTCGTCAAGGCTCCGGTAAACGCGCACTTCAGTCGACATCCAGAACGAGCCCATCGTAGGCAAGAAAGACGCCGGGCGGGAGCATGGCTTCAGTCTCTTCATGCGGCAGATCGTGCGACATATGTGTGAGGTACGCGCGGCGGGGACCGAGAAGCTTCACGGTTTCAAGCGAGGCTTCGACGGTGGAGTGCGTGGGATGCGGCTTGTGGCGCAGCGCATCGAGGAATAGGACATCGAGGCCGCGCAACTGCTCCATGGATTCCTCCGGGATGGTGCTGTGGTCCGTCAGATACGCGGCATGCCCGAAGCGGTAGCCGTAGATGCCGAGCTTGCCATGCAGCACGCGAATCGGCTGGAATTCCAGGCCCAATACGTCAACGATGCGATTGTGATGCACATAGGTATCTAGCTGGGGAACGAAGGATGCTTTCGCCTGCGCGTCGAAGATGTAATGGAAGACGGTACGGACGGTTGCGATGGTGTCGGCCGCGCCATATATGGGAATGCGTCCGCCCTGGTGGAAGTTGAATGGGCGCACATCGTCGAGCCCCATGATGTGGTCGGCATGCGAGTGCGTAAAGAGAATCGCATCGACGCGCGGGAGCTTGGCGCGCAGGGCCTGATAGCGAAAATCAGGCGTGGTGTCGATGATGTAAGTGCGCTCGCCATGCTCAATGGCGATGGAGGGGCGGAGCCGGTTGTCGCGAGGATCGGAGGAAGTGCAAACGGCGCAATGGCACCCGATCATCGGCACGCCGGAGCTGGTGCCGCTTCCGAGAACGGTAATTTTCACGGAAGGATAATCCGGGGGGCGTCATCTGCTGGGTTCGATCCGTCGGGGGCTACTATGATCGGCTGTTCTTTTGTTTCTGGCGCGGCTTTGGAGGACGCCTGGACAAAACGGAAGCGCAGTTCGGTAAGCGAGTTGCTGAGCAACCGGTCTTCTTCAAGGGAAAGGTTCCCTTTCGTTTTTTCCTGTATGACGCCCAGTAGATCGATGGCATGGCGCGCCATATCCAGGTTCGGTTCACCGCGTTCTTCTTCACCGCCGAAATTGTAAAGGCCCATATTCATTTCCGCCTGAGTGCGGAGGGAGAAAACCAGGAACTCGAAAGTGGCTGGCGGCATCATGGGCAATCGTTCTTCGATCATCGATTCCTAGTTTAGCGATTTCACCAAAGCGATGACGGAATCGACCGGCATCAGCAGCAGTTCGGCTTGCGGCTTCTTCATGGCGGTGAGTTCGGCGATGCGAGCGGCGGCCCACCCGGATGGAGGAGGTGTTGCGGAACCCTGGTATCCGAGTGCGCGGAGACCGATATCGGCAAGGGTATTCAGGTTGCGCGCGACCGGGGCGGCCTCCTGAACATCGGGCGCGTTGGGGAGCTTGTAGTTTTTCCAGGCGGTCAGTTGCGCGTGAACCTTGGACCAGTTTTTCGCGGCGATGTCGTTCGCGAAATGGCGTGCCGTATCGCTTTCGGGGCGGGCGGCATCCACCAAACGCGTGAGCGGAGTTTGTTGCGTGTACTTCCTGCCGCTGCCGCTTCTGGCATAGCCTTTTACCGGTTCGACAACATCGGCCAGGGTGCGGAGATCGGCATCGGGCGAGAGGCGGCGGAGCATGTCAGGGTAGAGCGCGTTGTGAACGACTCCGGTGCTTTCGAGGTTGAGGCTGACCTGTTCGAGGCGGGTGTACATGGAATCGAGATCGCGGACAGAAGCGGGCGACCAGAACCGTTCGGCGATAGCGGCGGCGCGAGGCCAGATGCGCGAATCGATGGTCTCCTGGGTGACGTATTCGCTCCACATACAGGCTTCGCCACCGAGGATGCGGGCCTGCTCTTCGGCGGTGAGCGTGAGCGGGCGGGAGGTCTTGGGGTCGATCAGCGGATCGACCAGATAGTGCTGGCGTGTGGGCTGGACAAGATCGAGATAGTAGCCGGAGGAGAGGAGACCTTGAAAGCCCTGGTGGACGGCTTCGGCGAGTGAACTCTGGCCGCGCCAGGATTGAATGGCGATGGTCTTGGGCAGTTCCGGCGCGAGGATTTCATCCCAGCCCATCATCTTTTTCCCATACTTGCGGACGATGGGTTCGACGCGGCTGTTGAAGTAGGCCTGCAGCTTATCGTTCGATGCTGTTTGTTGGGCTTTGGTGGGGGACGCGGCGGCGAGCATGCCGTGAGCGCGCTTGAAGGCGGTGATGCGTGCGTTCGAATTCCACTGGCGGCCGTTCACTTCGTCGCCGCCGATGTGGAAATAGTCGTCGGGGAAGAGCGCGGCCATTTCACCGATGAAGCCATCGAGAAAGGTGTAAGTTTCGTCGCGCGTGGGGTCCATGGCGGGATCGAAGATGCCCCAGGTGCGGCCGATTTCAAAGGGTCCCGCGCCGGCTGCGAGCTCGGGATAACCGACAAGCCAAGCGGTGGTGTGACCGGGCATATCGAATTCGGGAACGACGCGGATGCCGCGATCATGAGCGAACTGGATGATATGGCGGACCTGGTCCTGCGTGTAGAACAGGCCGTCAGAACCAAGGCCCTGGAGCTTGGGGTAACGCTTCGATTCGACCCGAAAGCCTTGATTGTCAGACAGGTGCCAGTGGAGGACGTTGAGCTTTACCGCGGCCATGGCTTCGAGGTTGCGCTGAATGACGCCGACGGGCATGAAGTGGCGCGAGACATCGATCATGAGACCGCGCCAGGGGAAGCGGGGGCTATCGGTGATTTCGGCGACGGGCACGGCCCAGCCGCCGTTCGAGCGCGTGACCAGTTGAGCGAAGGTGGCAAAGCCGCGGAGGACGCCGAGGGTGGTGGGGGCGGTGAGAGTTGCGCCGGTTGGCTTGATGCTGAGCTGGTAGCTTTCATCTTCACCGAGGGCTTGCACGTCGCGCGCGGGGCTCAAGCATTTAACCCACAGCGTGGGGGCATCGGGAGGAGAGGCCGAGAACTGGATGAACGTCTGACGTTGGAGGCGCTGCTTGAGCCGATTGGCGGCTTCGCGCAGGAGTGGGTTATTTTCGCTGGTGGTGAAGGCGACGGAAAAATCGGGACCGATGGAAAGCTCTCCCGCCCCGGGCGTGTATTGCGCCGGCCAAGGCATGAGCGCGGGCTCGGCGGTGGCGGTGGTGACCGTCAAGAGTGCGGGCAA
>JBBROT010000222.1:0-6113 GCA_038229155.1 Bryobacterales bacterium
GATTGCGCGGGCAACCGGTTCGAAGCCGTCCTGCCTGAGACCCTCTTTCAAAGCGGGAAGGGCGTTCAAGATCAAGCTCGCGTCCAGCTCCACTCCAATGACCCCCGTCGAGGCCGCGAGCACTTGCGCTGGCGGCAGGCGAAGCATTTTCGCGGTCGCTCGCGCTGTCAAGAGCGCCACCTTGTTGCCGGTTCGAGTGGCACAGTTGGCATTGCCCGCATTGATGAGAATGGCACCGGTCACGCCGCGCGATTCGCGCAGATTTCGCTGGGACAGACGAACCGGTGCGGCAGCCACGCGATTCTGCGTGAATACCGCGGCGCAGGCGGCAGGCACACCCGAAACGATAAGTGCCAGATCGTCACTGGCGTCTTTCCGAATGCCGGCATAAGTAGCCGCGTAACGGAAACCCAGAGGCAGGTTCAATTAAGAGAGCCTCCCAAAAATTCGTTGTCGTGCAGACGAATGCCGTTCATAAAAGCTTCACCTGACACACGCTTGCGGCCTTCAGCCTGCAGTTCCAAAGCGTCCAGCATGGTCCCTTCGCCACAAGCGATACGGGCGACGTGCCCGGCTCTTAAGGTTCCGGGCATGAGAGTATGGCTTTCTGAAGCAGCGTTAGCTTTCCAGATATGCAGAAGCTGCCCGCGAAAGATAGTGTGCGCGCCCGGCCAGGGCACGAATCCGCGAATCCGATTCGCAATCCGATGGGCTGAGTGGTTCCAATCGATACGCCCATCGTCCTTCTTCAGAATTGGCGCAAGTGTAGCTTCCGAAGCGTCCTGCTTGCGGGGAACTATTTCAGCAAGCCTGGCGATAGTATCAACCAATAACTCCGCACCCAAATGCGAGAGGCGCTCACTGAGAGTAACGGCATCATCCACTGGCTCGATCAAAGTTTCGGCCTTGAGCAATATGTCACCGGTATCGAGGCCCGCATCAATCTGCATTGTAGTGACACCGGTAATTCGATCGCCGTTAGCAATGGCCCACTGAATGGGCGCTGCGCCCCGCAACCTTGGCAACAAAGACGCGTGAACATTGATGATGCCAAGCGGCGCAAGATCAATGATGGCTTGCGGCAGAATTTGCCCGTAACCAACAATCACCATAAGGTCTGGCTGCAAAGCGCGAAGGTGTTCCACTGCCTCAGGACGGCGCGCGCGCTCCGGCTGGAAGACCGTGAGCCCATGTAACAAAGCGAAACTCTTGATTGGCGATTGTGCCAGTTCGTGCTTTCGGCCTTTGGGACGATCGGGCTGAGTCACCACTTCCACCACTTCATGGCCAGCCTTTACCAGGGCTGCCAGGGAAGGTACCGCAAACTGAGGCGTACCCAGAAATATAATCCGGCGAGACACCTTTATTCCCACTCGCCCGCTTTCATCAGCTTACGGATCCGCCGCTTGATAACGTCCCGCTTGAGAGGGCTTAAGTAGCTCAAGAAAAGCTTGCCATAGAGATGATCTATCTCGTGCTGCATGGCGCGCGCCAGAAGGTCATCACCGTTAATCTCAAAAAACTCACCGGTGGCATTTTGTGCCCGCACCGTTACCACTTTCGCCCGCTTCACATCTTCACGAAAGCCAGGGATGCTGAGGCAGCCCTCTTCTCCCACCTGCTTACCCTCGCGGTAAATCACCTCTGGATTGATGAGGACCAATGGAGCGGGCTCTTCATCTTCGCCACGCCCGCAATCGATCACCGTAAGCTTCTGGCTTACTCCAACTTGCGGTGCCGCCAGACCCACGCCCTTGGCCGAGTACATTGTTTCGAACATGTCAGCAATAAAGCTGTCCAGTTCCGGAGTATTGAAGTTGGTGATGTTTTGCCCCTCACGCTCCAACACTGGATTGCCGTACCTGACTATTTTGTAAACCATCGTTAAAACCGCGTCACCTGTTCCCGGTAGCCATCATAGTTGCGCTTCGTCTCCAGAAGCGAATCGCCACCGAATTTCTCCAGAAAGGCTCCCGCGAGCACAATCGCCACCATGGCTTCACCAATCACGCCGGCCGCGGGAACAACACACACATCGCTTCGTTCATAGGCGGCCTTCGCTGGTTCACGCGTCGGCAGGTCCACTGATTCCAACGGTCGCCTGAGGGTAGAGATGGGTTTCAGCAAGCCGCGAACTCTGATCTCTTCACCGTTCGTCATACCGCCTTCAATGCCGCCTGCCCGATTCGCACCGCGATAAAATTCGCGCTCCTCTTTCCGGTAATGTATGGTGTCCTGCACCGCCGATCCATAGCTGGCCGCGCCTTGTTCCGCGAAGCCAATTTCCACGCCCTTAACGGCTTGCATGGAGACGATCGCTTGTGCCAGGCGCCCATCGAGGCGCGTATCCCAGGTAGCGTGCGAACCCAGGCCCACCGGCGCTCCTTTGACAACCACTTCAAAAATTCCGCCTACCGTGTCGCCCGTTCTATAGGCAACATCCACAACTTCTTTCATTCGCGCTTCCGTCGCCGCGTCTACACAACCGAGCAGCACTTTGTCGCGCAGGCTGAGTTCTTCAATTTCGTACCAATCCGCGGCGCGTTCCAGGCGGCACTCGCCTACCGCGGTAACGTGGCTTAAAATTTCCACACCGAACGGGCGCAGCAATGCCTTGGCAATTGCGCCCACTGCTACGCGCGCGGTGGTTTCACGCGCACTGGCACGTTCTAGAATGTAGCGCGCATCTGAAAAGTTATATTTGATCGCTCCGGCCAAATCCGCATGTCCAGGCCGGGGGCGGGTGACGCTTTTGTACTTCTCTCTACTGCCCGCGAAATCTTCCACCGGCATAGATTCCGTCCAATTTTGCCAATCTCGATTTCGAATGATAATGCCCACCGGCGCGCCGATGGTGTGGCCATGACGGACGCCTGCAACAATCTCCGCGCGATCCGTTTCAATCTTCATGCGTCCGCCCCGGCCGAACCCCTGTTGGCGGCGCCAAAGTTCACGATCCACACGGGCCACTTCGATGGGTATTCCCGAGGGCATGCCGGCGATGGTGGCAAGCAAGCATTCGCCATGGCTCTCGCCAGCGGTCTCAAATCTAAACATTTCTCTTAATCTTCGATCATAGCGCGCGGTTGTGTAAACTTAATAAGCGCATGTCAGTAATATCAACTTTCGAGCTTTGCGCAGGCGCGGGCGGTCAAGCTTTGGGATATGAACAGGCTGGTTTTGGCCATGTAGCGCTTGTAGAGATTGATAGGACTGCGTGCCAGACGCTACGCCTGAACCGTCCCCATTGGAATGTGATTGAGGCTGATATGGCTCATTTTGATGGTCGGCCTTACCGGGGAACCGACGTAATTACAGGTGGTCTCCCCTGCCCGCCGTTTTCGGTCGCCGGCAAACAGTTAGGCGAGAACGACGAACGCAACCTCTTCCCTCATGCAATTCGATTGGTGGATGAAATTCGCCCGCGCGCGGTGGTAATTGAAAACGTCCGCGGCATTCTGGACGCTGTATTTACCGATTATCGTTTCTCCATCCGCAACGAATTGCATAAGTTGGGATATGAAACAGAATGGAAGCTTATGAATGCGTCGGATTTCGGCGTCCCTCAACTTCGCCCCAGAGTCATGTTTGTAGCCTTAAAGAAGGAGTACTCTACTCACTTTTCGTGGCCCCAACCGTTCGTGACAAAGCCTTTGACGGTGGGCCAGACACTCAGCGACCTGATGGAGGCGAAAGGCTGGCCGGGCGCTGTGCACTGGAAGGAACATGCAAATGAGATTGCACCCACTATCGTCGGAGGGTCGAAAAAGCATGGTGGCCCTGATTTGGGCCCAAGCAGAGCCAGACTTGCGTGGAGCACTCTAGGAGTCGACGGCCGAGGTATTGCTGCCGATGCGCCTGGGCCTGAATTTGTCGGTTTACCAAGACTTACTGTGCGGATGGTTGCGCGGCTGCAGGGCTTTCCAGACAACTGGCAATTCGCAGGGGCAAAGACGGCCTCTTATAAGCAAGTGGGCAATGCATTGCCACCCGCTTTCGCAAAAGCAATTGCTGAAAAGGTAAAGGCCTGCCTGGCGTTATACCCTTTGTTGAGCTTGGCTGGATGAGTTCGTATTTTGCCGAAGCTCGCCGAAGCTATCATTCAGAGCTTCTCGGCAGCGGCGTGTTGTGTTTGACAGCGAGAGCAATTCCTTCGAACGCGGACGGCAGCAGTGCGGCGAGTGTAGCCATCGCCTCGGCGATTTTGCGGAAACTCCAAGACGAGACGAGTCAAGGAAACCGCCTTGCTGGCCAGATATCGGGAAGTCAGTTTGAGCAGATCACCAAGAGCTTTGTAGAACACACATTTCTGAAGCTTGGCGGCTTGAGGCCGGGAAATTGGGATTTCACACCGCAAAAGCGTGCAATCGCGCGATTCGAACAATACCGGCATTTAGCGGAACTCGAGCAGATAGCGGATGCGCAGCCCGAGATAGCGGCGATCCTGGGACGGGATTACGTGATCGCTCCAGATTTAGTTGTCGTCCGCAACCCTGAGCCGGATACTTCAATCAATGCTCTGGAGACCTTGGTGGATGAATCCGTGGCGTTACGTTCCGGCTTAAGGAAGGCAAACGGCGGACTTCCACTTCTTCACGCGAGCATTTCATGCAAGTGGACGCTGAGAAGCGACCGGGCCCAAAATGCGCGTTCCGAAGCACTTAACTTAATTCGAAATCGAAAAGGGCGTCTCCCCCATGTCGTCGTGGTGACCGGAGAGCCCTTGCCTAGCCGCTTAGCTTCCATAGCGCTTGGTACCGGCGACATCGATTGCGTTTATCACTTTGCCCTGCATGAACTTATTGAAAGCGTGGAGGAGTTGAATATGGGAGACACCGAAAATCTGGTCCGCATTATGACAGAAGGCCGCCGTTTGAAAGACATTTCCGATTTGCCTCTCGACCTTGCTGTGTGAGCTAACTGCCTATGGATAAGCTCACTCCAGAACAGCGCAGTTTCAACATGAGCCGTATCTCAGGCAAGAATACTTCGCTCGAACTGAGTATCAGACGGATCGTTCACGCCATGGGCTACCGTTACAGGCTCCATGACCGCAGCCTTCCCGGCTGTCCTGACATGGTCCTTCCGCGTCACTCCAAGCTGATTCAGATCCACGGGTGTTACTGGCATCCGCATCTCCGCTGCCCGATCGCGCATCTTCCGAAATCCAGAATCGACTACTGGGGACCGAAACTGGAAGGCAACCGGCTTCGTGACAGTCGGAACACGAAGACATTGCGAGGTCTCGGGTGGCAGGTGCTGGTCATCAGAGAATGCAAAGCTAGACACCGGACGAGGCTCATTGAATCGCTTAGGAGCTTTTTGGAAAGCTAAGGAATCAGGCTCCTGAGTGGTTTACACCTTCTCGGGTTGTGCGACGTGATCATTCCAAATTGAGGCGAAATCGGTGAATGCTTTGGGCCACTTTCGCTCCCACGCCAACTTCATCACTTCCAGAGCCGACCATGCAAAGTACGCGTATGTAAACCAATCATGAAGCGCTGGCAATGCCAGCGAGAGAGCAAACAAGCCAAACAATCCAGCCGCTTCCCACCAGACCAGATGCATTTCCAGCAGGAACAGTATGCCCAATAAGGATTGCCCCAGAGTCATCCACATTTCGCGCGATTGCTGAGCGTCAAACACGATCGGCGTAGGCGCGCCGTGGCTGAGGGAGAGCACGATCGGCAATGTGGCTGCAAGAAGCGTCCATTGCGTTATGTTGCTCGACACCATGTTCATCAATGCCAGCGAGGCTTTGTCGATACCCCGCGCCCAATAAAACGCGGAGACCTGTTCAGGAAATTCAGAGATGAAAGGCGCGATCCACTGGATGAAGACAAACTGCGACACCCCCAGCGTTGTTGAAATTGCAAACAGGCTTCCCACGAACGGATTTGCCGCAAAGAAAATGAGGGCACCACCGAGTCCAAAGAGAAACAAGATGGAAAATATGCGGGTCGGCCTTGAGGCTTTCACAACTGCCTTTGGGATGCGGCCCAGATCCTCCACGTCTTCTCCTCCCTCCGCCGGAATTTTACGCAGCAGCAGCAGATAACCTGCATAGATGACAAGTAGAAAAGCGGCGTCGATCACCGTAAGAGAATTTTTGA
>JBBROT010000223.1:0-6109 GCA_038229155.1 Bryobacterales bacterium
AGCACCATTACCACTCTGCAAAGCGGTGGCACCGTGAACACGTCGTCATGGGATTCGGGTGGCACCAACTTTATTTCGAACGCCACCCGGCTCAACTGCAATTCCGGCGTGGACCCTGTGCTGCCGAATCACAACCAGAACGGTTGGTACAACGCGGCTGCCTTCTCAAACCCGGTCTCCGCAACGTTCGGGAATTGCGGACGGAACAACCTTCGCGGGCCGTGGATGGGGACCCAGGATGTCTCCATCTTCAAATTCTTCCGTATCACCGAATCGAAGAACGTGGAGTATCGCATGGAAATGTTTAATGCTCCCAACCACGTGCTATTGAACGTTGGCGGCCAACTGAATTGGAACAACGGCTCAAACGTCGCGCCGGCTACAAGCTTCGGCAAGATCACCGGTACTTCGAGCCCCATGCGCCAAATTCAGATGGCTTTGAAATTTAATTTCTGATACGGACCTTAGCCGCGAGGTCGCGCGTCAAATCGTCTGGTGGCAGTTCCGGTGCCGTATTTGGCATATAGCCTCTTGAGCGGCTTTGATTCCAAACACTGCAACCATCCGCGAACTCAGCGATAATCTTGAGATTGGTGGATTCCCAAGAGGAAGCGGAGTTTCTACGGAAGGCCCAGGGCGGCAGCGCTGAAGCGCGCGACCTTCTCTATTCCCAATATTTCGCGCAAAGCAAGACGGTGCAGGGTTTGCTCGCGCGTGAAGTTCCTATCCCCGAAGACCGCGAAGACATCCTGCACGATGCTTATCTCTCGCTTATCCGGTCGAAAGGGGAATTTCGCGGCGATGCGAAATTGCAGACTTTTGTGTATCGCGTGGTGCAGATCGCCATCCTGCAAAAGCTGCGCGGCGATCGCTCACGGCGGCGCGACAAAATGGTGAGGCTGTCGTTCGAAGTGGATGGCGAAGAGCGTGAGCGTTCGCTGCCCGTGGAAGACTTGAGCTACGAAACCGTCAACGCCACTTTGGCCGCTGAAAAACTTTTGAAGATTCTGCCGGAGCCTCTCAGGACGGCTTTCCGGCTGCGCGTGACGGACGAATTGTCGTACGACGAAATAGCTCAACGCACCAAAGCGCCCATCAACACAGTGGCAACCAGGATTTTTAAAGCGCGCGGAATCCTGGCCCGTGTTTTCGGCGGCCCCGCCTCGCCGCCGGAGCCCGTCCGCATCGATTCCAAAACGCGCGCGCGAAGAAACGAACAGAGCCAGGCAACCAATGAGTAGTATGTGTGTAGAACCGGGACAATATGAGCCGGACGAATACTGGCGATCGATAGGCGTCGAAACCGCTGAGCAGGTGCGGCATGAACGTCTGTGGCGCGCGGCGGAATTGGCCGATGCGCCGGAGCATTTGGCGGTATGCCAGGATTGCGCGGCACTCTTTGAAAGCTTTGTGCGCCTTCACGCTATTGCCGTGCCGAAAGTGGACGGGGATGTGACCGTGGCGCAATGCCCGGATGAGTACACGATTGCCGGTTACCAGGGTGGGGAGATTGAGGGGGAACGCGCCCAAGCCATTCGCGAGCACCTGAAAGTCTGCGCGCCGTGCCGGGAGGACGTTGCCTTTCTGGCGCGTTCCGTGGATCCGCGCGAACGTTTGTTGGGGATGCGAACCCGGCTGGTCTTGATGGCGGTGGCCGCGGCTGCTCTGTTGGCCACCATTATTCCCTGGAACCGCGGGAACGACCGTGCCAAAGAAGTGAAGCTGAACTTTACTCCCTCTTCGCAGTGGGCGCACTTGGCGCAGATACCGGAAGTGAATCGCGCGGAAGTTCTGCACGATTCGCCTGAAGCGCACCATTCGCGTTTGGAACAAGTGCTGGACGCCTATGAAAAAGGCGAGTTCGCGAAAGCGGAAGAGTACGCCGGCATCATGACGCGCGTAGTGGAAGACCCGAGCGCGGAGTATATGCTCGCCATGTCGCGCTATAAGCAGAACAAAATTACGGAAGGCTACAAAGCTATGCTGCTGTCGGAGCGGGATGCTCCGCAAACCGCGAACCGCTGTTGGGCCACCCTGCAATACGCGCTTCTGGTGGGCGACCGGCATACTGTGGAGCGCGAGGCCCGGCACGCCGGTTCCGAGCCCGAATACGCGCCGCGCTGCCGCGATGTTTTGCTCAAGCTAGGCTAGTGCGAAACCGGCCCGAGCTTTCCTTCCATGTTCAGGAACTCACCGTAAGGTTTGCCGGGGAGCGGGTCTGAGCCGAAGCGCAACACGTGCCCATCGGGATCGCCGACTTGCATTTCATAGGCCCAGGGATAGTTGGTGGGCGGGTTGCGAATGATGGCTCCCTTGCGCAGAAGTTCCGTGTGGAGCTGCTCCGCATCCGGCACCCCGATCCACACCCACGTTCCAGCATGGCCCTGATCGCCCACGCAGAGGAATAGCGTACGATGATCGCGCGATACGGACGCGAAATATTCCTGCTTCCAGTTCAGCGTGAAGCCCAGAATTTCCGCGTAGTAATGCAGGCTCTTCGCCAGCTCATTCACACGCAGAATGGGAATCGCTTTCCCGAACATGTTAGTGCCTCTTTTTGCTCTTGAGATAGGCCAGCAGAGCGGCGGGGTCGTCGGAAATAATGGCGTCTGAGCCCGCGGCGATGAGCGGGTCCCACTCGGCGGGAATGTTCGCGGTCCAGGGGACCACTTGTAAACCGGCTTGGTGAGCGGCGGCCACCTGCGCGGGCGTCACCATGGAATAGTGCGGCGATATGATGTTCGCTTTCGCGTTTTGCGCGGCCGTGACGAAATCCTGCATCTTGCCGACGATCAAGGCGGAAGTGCGGATCTCAGGCGCGACCCGCTTCATTTCCAGCAGCGTGCGAAAGTCGAACGATTGCAGAATCACGCGCTTTTCCAGTTTGTGCTTCCTTATGCACTCCAGCACCAGGCGGACAAACTCTTCCGGGCTTGGCGCGTACTCGGGCTTGTCGGCGAAGACTTTCGTTTCGATGTTGAAATCGAATGTGCCCAGGGGTGCCAAGTCGAACACCTCATCCAGCGTCGGCATCTTCGTGCCCGGAACCGGCTGTTGTTTCGGAAATAACGGATTCTGAATCTTGCCGCAATCCCATTCGCGGACTTGCGCCAAAGTGAGGGTATGGATGAGCGCGCCGCTGCTGCCCGCGGGGCCACTGCAAACCGGCGGCTCCAGCATCGGATCGTGTGAAATTACCAGCACGCCATCGCTGGTGACGGCCATATCCAGTTCCAACGCGTCAACGCCGGCCTGAATAGCGTAGCGAAATGCCGGAAGCGTATTCTCCGGCCGCATGGCGCGGGCACCCCGGTGCCCGTGAACCAAAATAGAAGAGGCGGCATGCATATTCATGCACGCCGCCCCGACAACAAGTAATGCAAGTGCAGTTTTCACACCGTTAAGTTTCGCGCCGTTTCAGAGTCGGACGCTCGTCCTGATCCGTCTTCGGTTTCTTATCGGTGCCGGATTCATCATCTATCTGGCCACCCGCGCCCGGAGCGCGACGCAAACGCGGACGATTCACGTCCTTATCGTCAATCTTGCGATGGTTGTGCATCGCCATCAGCCGCGTCTTCACTTCCGTGAATTCCGAAGTGTTCAACACATATTCCGGCTTGGCTTTCAGATACTCCTGAATATTTTTCTGCGAGTTCTTGATGCGGTCATCCGTCATGGGATGCGTGGAGAACACTTTTGAGATGGTGCCCGGCTTCTTCTTCTCCAGCGATTGAATCTTTTCGAAGAAATCGACGAAAGAAGTGGGATCGTAGCCGGCCTTATACATATATTCCAGGCCCAGCAAATCGGCTTCGCTCTCATTCGCGCGTGAGAAGGTCAGAAAGCCCAGTGGAATTGCGAGTCCAGCGCCCTGTCGAATCGCATAACCGGCCCAACCGCCCAGGAAGATCAGCGGAATCGTACCGTAGTTGATGAGCTGACCTTTGGTGGCTTGCCGCGTGCCGTGCCGCGCCGCCACGTGGGCAATTTCATGCGCCATGACGCCGGCCATTTCGGCTTCATTATCGGCCTTCATCAGGATGCCGGTATTCACGAAAAAGAATCCGCCGGGGAGCGCGAACGCGTTCACTTCGTCGGAATCGATCACCTTGATGGTGAAGGGCACCTTCGCGTCGGAGTTGCGCACCAGGTTCTGGCCAACGCGGCTCACGTATTCGGAGATGACCGGGTCATCCACAATGCGCGCTTGGCGTTCCACTTCCGTGGCCAACCCTTTACCGAGAGCAATCTCCTTCTCGATGGAATAGAAGTTGATGCCCTTCCCTACGTCGCGATTGCCGATCTCGTCGGCATCTTTCTTCTTGTCTTTCGAATAAATGTTAACCGGCAGTAAAGCCAGCAACGCGAGGGTGGCGGAGATTTGGCGGGGAATCAGGCGCATGAACACTCCTAAGGGCAGTATAAGCCTATCTACGCACGCGCGGTGAGGCGGGTTTCCAATTCATGCAGCCGTCATTGAGCGCGTGATAGCGTGAACAACTGGGTATACTCATGTCCAATCGCATCCTTCTCTATCTAATTCTCTCATTAAGTGTTGCGGCACCCACCGCGGCGCAGTCTTGCGCCGGCGTCAACTGTCTTGTGATCAGTCAGGTCTATGGCGGAGGCGGAAATTCGGGCGCAACTCTCAAGAACGATTTCATAGAAATCTTCAATCGCGGGTCCGCCGCCGTTTCGCTTTCCGGAGTGAGCGTCCAGTACGCCTCCGCCACCGGCAGTTCGTGGCAGGTCACTCCACTGTCGTCTGTAAATTTGCAGGCAGGCCAGTTTTATTTAGTTCAGGAAGCGCAAGGCGCGGGCGGCACCACCAACCTGCCCACGCCGGATGATACCGGCACCATCGCCATGTCCGCCACAGCCGGAAAAGTGGCCCTGGTGAATAGCCAGACGGCCATCTCGGGAGCCTGCCCCCTCACCGTGCTCGACATCATGGGATACGGGAACACGTCGGCCACTCTATCCTGCATTCCCAGCGCCCCGGCGCTTACCAACCCCACTTCGGATTCGCGCACGAATCTCTGCACCGGCGGCACGTTGCCCACCAGCGGGTTCACGACCGGCACACCCGCCCCTCGCAATGCGTCGTCAACCCTGGCTTCGTGTGGAACGCCTTCGGGCATCAGCTTCACGCCCAGCAGTCTTCCGGCGGGCACGGTTGGAACAGCCTACTCGCAAACATTTACCGCCACCGGAGGCAACGGCACTTATTCGTTCAGCTTTACCGGTACGCTGCCCCCCGGCCTGAAACTTTCCACCGCCGGCGTGTTGAGCGGCACCCCCACCACCGCCGCCGGTTCGCCATTCTCGTTTTCGGTTACAGCGACGGATGGCACGCTATCCGGAACCCAGGCCTACAGCGTCATTGTGAACCCGAACGGTCCGCCCACCTGCACGGTCACGAATACCATCGCGCAGATTCAAGGCAGCGGCACCGCCTCGCCGCTGGTTGCCAGCAGCGTTACCACCAGCGGAATCGTCACCGCTCTTCGCTCAAACGGCTTTTATTTCCAGATGCCCGCGCCCGGCGATAGCGATTCTTCCACCTCGGACGGCATCTTCGTCTTCACCTCCAGCGCTCCCGGCACGGCGGCGGCTCTCGGCAACTCGGTTTGCGTATCGGGCACGGTGAGTGAGTTTACGCCCGACGTGGGCTTCTCCACCATCACGGAACTTATTTCGCCCACCGTGACGCAGCTCTCCATGGGCAATCCCCTTCCCTCGCCCGTGCTTTTGACCGCGGCCGATTTCAGCCCCACCGGCGGCGTCTTCCAGCGTGAAAAATACGAAGGCATGCGCGTCGCGGTAAGCTCTTTGACCATTGTCGCTCCCACTCAAGGCACGGTAAACGAAGCCAATGCCACGGCTACCAGCACCGGCATCTTCTTTGGCGTGATCCCCGGCACTCCTCGGCCTTTTCGCGAACAGGGTATTGACGCCTACGATGTGCTGCCCCTGGGCGCGCCGTCCACTATTCCCCGTTGGGATGACAACCCGGAAATTCTGCGCGTGAATACAACTTCGCTGGTGGGCGGTTCGCCTCTCGATGTCACCACCGGCGCCACCGTCTCGAACCTGGTGGGCGTTGTGG
>JBBROT010000224.1:0-6093 GCA_038229155.1 Bryobacterales bacterium
CCGCCGCCGCCCTCGCCTATGGCCTCGACAAGCGTAAAGAAGGCACCGTCGCCGTCTACGATATGGGCGGCGGCACCTTCGATATCTCCATCCTGAAGCTGCACGATGGCATCTTCGAGGTGCTCTCCACCAACGGCGACACACACCTGGGTGGCGACGATATCGACAATCTCCTGCTGCGCATCGCGCTCGAAGACATCGCCTCAGAATGGCAACGTGATCTGTCCCACAACGGGTCCGCCGTCCAGACCTTGCGGCGGGACGTGATTCGCGCCAAAGAAGAGCTCTCCTCCGCGCCCGCCGCTACGCTTCACTTCGAATGGGAAAGCCGCACCTACTCGCGTGAGATCACGCGCGAACTGTTCGATCGGCTGATCACTCCGATCGTCGATCGCACTCTGGGCCCATGCCGCGCCTGTCTTCGCGATGCCGGTCTCGAACCCGAGCAGATAGATGAAGTGGTTCTTGTCGGCGGCTCGACGCGCATCCCGCTAGTCCGCAGCGCGGTCGAAGTCCTGTTCCGCTCGAAAGCCCACACAGATCTAAACCCGGACGAAGTAGTCGCGCTGGGCGCGGCAGTGCAGGCCGGCATCCTCTCCGGCACCGTTGAAAATCAGCTTCTCCTCGATGTCACACCTCTTTCGCTGGGCATCGAAACCATGGGCGGCGTCGTCTCGAAGCTCATCTCGCGCAACTCCACCATCCCGGCCAGCGCCACCGAAACCTTCACCACTTCGGTCGATGGGCAGACCAACGTTCTGATTCATGTCCTACAAGGCGAACGCGAACTAGTGAAAGATTGCCGCCCCCTGGCCCGCTTCGAACTGAAAGGTATCGACCCCGTGCCCGCCGGTTTCGCCCGCATCGAAGTCCGCTTTCTGATCGATGCGAATGGCATCCTGAGCGTCACGGCGCGCGACGCCCGCACCGGCAAAGAGACCTCCGTCGAGGTCAAGCCCACTTATGGACTCACCGATGGCGAAGTGGAAGCCATGATCCAATCGTCATTTGAAAACGCGCGGGCCGATCTCAATGCCCGCCAAGTGGCCGAAGCCCGCGTGGACGCCGATACCATCCTCGCCGCCGTGGACAAAGCCAAGCGCAACGACGCCTATACCGATCTGCCCGAAGCCGAGCGCCAGGGCATCACCGCCGCGCTCAACCAACTGCTGCTGGTCTATAACTCCGATGACCATCGTCTGATTCGCGCCAAGATTGACGAACTAAATCATGTCACAACCACCCTCGCCGAGAATATGATGAATACGGCTGTCCGGGGCGTGCTGAAAGGCACCCGGATCGAGTAGTCTGAAAGCCAATTTACTCCAGAGGAGATGTATTGAATATGGCATCGAACCGCGGCGTGGCCTACATGGGGCCAGGCAAAGTTGAAGTGCATTCCATCGATTATCCGAAGCTGGCATTGGGCGACCGTAAGTGCGAACACGGCGTCATTCTGAAAATCATCTCCACCAACATTTGCGGCAGCGATCAGCACATGGTCCGCGGCCGCACCACCGCGCCCACTGGCCTGGTGCTGGGTCATGAAATCACCGGCGAAATTATCGAAGCCGGTCGCGATGTGGAGTTTCTGAAAAAGGGCGACATCGTTTCGGTACCTTTCAACATTGCTTGCGGGCGCTGCCGCAACTGCAAGGTGGGCCAAACCGGAATCTGTCTCAACGTGAACCCATCGCGCCCCGGTGCAGCCTATGGCTATGTCGATATGGGCGGCTGGGTGGGCGGTCAGGCCGATTACGTAATGGTCCCGTATGCCGATTTCAACCTGCTGAAATTTCCCGATCGCGCGCAGGCCATGGCCAAGATTCGCGATCTTACGCTGCTCTCCGACATCTTCCCCACCGGCTTCCACGGTGCTGTAACAGCCGGTGTCGGGCCGGGCTCCATCGTGTATGTGGCCGGTGCCGGGCCGGTTGGCCTGGCATGTGCGGCGGGGTGCCACCTGCTGGGCGCGGCCATTGTGATTGTCGGTGACATGATCGAAGAGCGGCTCGCTCAGGCCAGAAGCTTCGGCTGCGAAACCGTGAACCTCTCGGAAGAAGGCAGCCTTGCCGATAAGATCGCGCAGATTGTCGGCGTCCCCGAAGTGGATTCATCCGTCGATTGCGTCGGCTTCGAAGCGCGCGGCCACGGCAAAGACAGCGGCACCGAAGCGCCCGCAACGGTTCTGAATTCGCTCATGACCGTGACGCGCGCCGGCGGCGCTCTGGGCATCCCCGGCCTCTACGTCACGGACGATCCCGGCGGCGTCGATCAGAACGCCAAGACGGGAACGCTTGGCATCCGGATTGGTCTCGGCTGGGCCAAGAGCCATACTTTCGCGACAGGCCAGTGTCCGGTGATGCGGTACCATCGCCAACTCATGCAGGCCATCCTGCATGACAAGGTGAAGATCGCGAAAGCCGTGAACGTTCAGGTGATTTCACTCGAAGAAGCCCCGAACGGCTACAAGGATTTCGACAAAGGCGCGGCCAAGAAGTACGTGCTCGATCCGCACGGCATGATCGCGGCCTAAGCGCGAGCTACCAAACCCGGCAGGCTTTCGGACGCACCATGGCATCGCCCACTTTGCACCCGAAGGCCTGCTGGAATTCCGGCATATTCGAAACCACCCCGTTTACCCGGTAGCGGTCCAGCGAGTGCGGGTCTGTCTGCGCGCGAAGCCGTTCCTGCTGCTCCGTCCCATTCTCGCACCACACCTGTCCCCATCCCAGGAAGAAGCGTTGCTGCGCAGTCAACCCATCGCGCCTCGCCGGTATTTTTCCGGCCAGCGAATAGATCAACGCCGCATAGGCGATGCGCAGGCCACCGTTATCGGCCGTGTTCTCGCCCAGCGTCAGTTTGCCGTTCAGCTTCAAATCCCCATTCACAGTAAAAGCGCCGTATTCATCCACGATGCACTGCGTGCGCGTTTGAAATGCGTCCGCGTCCTTCGGCGTCCACCAATCGCTCAGGTTGCCTTTGGCATCGAATTGACGCCCTTCATCGTCGAAGCCGTGGGTCAACTCATGGCCCACCACCGCGCCGATTGCGCCGAAGTTCACCGCATCGTCCAAACTCTTGTCGAAAAACGGCGGCTGCAAAATCCCCGCGGGGAAGTTCACGTTGTTCATCTGCGGATCGTAATAAGCGTTCACTGTAGGCGGCGTCATGCCCCACTCCAGCCTGTCCACGGGCTTGCCGATCTTGTCCAACTGGCGATGAAACTCAAACTCCGACGCGCGCTGCGAATTGCCCAGCGCATCTCCGCGCACAATCTTCACGCTCGAATAATCGCGATACTTTTCCGGATACCCGATCTTGTTTGTGATCGCAGCCAGCTTCTCCAAAGCGCGAGTCTTCGTTTCCGGCGTCATCCACTCCAGCTTCTTAATGTCATCGCCAAGCGATTGTTCCAAAGCATGCACCATCTTGAGCGTTCGCTCTTTGCCGTCCGCTCCGAACGTCTGCTCCACATAGAGGCGGCCCAGAGCCTCGCCCAATTCGTTATCGGTATAAGCGACACAGCGCTTCCAACGGGCTTTCTGTTCCTTCGCGCCGTTCAGAGTCTTGCTGTAAAAATCGAAGGTCTCATCCACAAAGTCTTTGGGCAGCAATGCGGCCTCGCTGTGGATGTAATGCCATGTCAGATAGTTCTTCAGGTTCGCCAACTGGGCCGGTTGCAGCGATTGCTCCATCGCCGAAATGAAATCGGGGGCCGCCACATTCACCACTTCGAATTTCGGTGCGCCGGCATCTTTCAGATAGGTCGCCAGATCGAAGGACGGTGCCAGTTTCGCCATCTCGCTCAGCGTCATCTTGTGATAAATCTTGGTCGGGTCCCGGCGTGTCACTACGTCCTGAGAAGCCTTTGCGAGCGCGGTCTCGAACGCCATCACGGAACTTGCGGCCGCCGCGGCTTCATCCTTACTCTTCCCCAGCAGCACGAACATCTTGCGTACATGCTCGATGTACTTCTCGCGAATCTCTTTCGACTTGGCATCGTCGCGCAAGTAATAATCGCGCTCCGGCAGCCCCAACCCGCTCTGATCGAACTGCGCGATCACAGCCGTCGAATCTTTGAAATCCTGGGCTGACCCGAACCCGAAAAACACGTCCACGCCGTCGTTGTGCAGACGAGCGATTTCCGCCGTGATGGCAGCCTTCGAGCTCAGCGCCGCAAGCCGGTTGAGTTCCGGCTTCAGTGCGCTGATGCCTTTGCGCTCGATGGCCGTTTCGTCCATGCACGATGCATAGTAATCGCCGATCTGTTTGGTGAGCGTGGAACGCGCGCCTTCGGGCGATGCGGCCTTATCCAGAATGGTGTGCAGGACAGCGCGGTTGCGTTCGGCCAGTTCACCAAAACGACCCCAGGATGCCTGGTCGGGAGGAATGGGGTTGTTCTTCAGCCAGGTGCCGCACGCGTATTGGTAGAAATCGGTACAGGGATTGACCGATTTATCGAGGGCATTCGCATCGAAGCCAGCAATGGTGCCCGAGGGCAATTCCTGGCCATGTAAAACGGATGCCAGCAAGGGAAGAGCGAAAAGGAGGGGGTTAGTTAGTTTCACTTCGGTTCCAAGAGTCGTATACGACTGGCGAGCGGAGATGGTTCCGGATCCAAAGCCGCCGCCTGTTTCAGGTAGCGTAACATGTCGCCCTGCTCATCTTTCGGCAATTCGATTCGCGCACCCCGGTGCAGCGCGAACAGCTTGTTATTCTCCTCAATCAAACAAGCTTGCCGCGCGGCGTTGTTTTGGACCGGCGCGAGACCCACATCGATCAGGATGACGCGGTTCTGGAAGCGCGGAGTAACAGCCGAACCCGCATCCACATGCCCCACCACTTCGCGCTTTGCCTGGAAGTTCTTCAGCGTTTCATCCAGCGATAGAGCCGCCGCATCCAAGTCGCTGGCGAAGCCCCGGTACCAAAGCGGACCCTGCAGGTCCGTGGCGATTCCACCGGCCATAGTTTCCGGGTGGGCTAATTCACTGCGCACACCTTCATTGATCTGCTGAAGCGAGTAAGTGGCGTACCGGGGACTAATGCCGGCGTGCGAATACAAAGTATCGTTAATGCGAATCACCGTATCGTGAGCCAAGAGCCACTTACCATATTTACCGGAAGGCGCGAACGCATCGCGCTGTTCGAAGAATCCCGGCGGGTGCTGGCGCATCCAGTCATCCTTCGGCATCTCTTCGATGACTGAGCGGTTATTCGCCGCCGCATAAGTGGCTTGGCCTTTGCGGTAGAGTTCGTAAGAGGCATCGCGCATCACGAGAGATTGCGCGGTCACGAACTCCTGATACCCGGCGGGAGATACAAAGCGGAGGTCGCCATAAGCATCCATGGCCTCATGATTCCCAAGGAGGCAATGAACCATGCCGCCGGCTGTCTTGGCTTGATCCTCCAACTTCATCAGTAGGTCCATCAAGCGGCGCGATTCCGGCCCTTCATCCACCACGTCGCCTGTCTGTACCAGATGCGTGCGGCCGCCCGACCAGTTTTCAGATTCGTCCACCAGACCGGCGGCGCGTAGAACGGCCACGAACTGGTGGTAATTGCCATGGATATCACCGACAGCGACCACGCGCTCGATGCCGGTCCATACTCCGGGTGTATTGGCGACGACTGTTACCACAGGCGCCGCCGCCCCTGGCTCTGCCACTTTGGCGACAACTGCTGCCTCAGCGGTCACCGAATCCGGAGAGGGAGGTTTCACCGGCGGATTCTTCGCCAGTTCAATCTGCTTGGCGTGATCTTTCTTGAACTGTTCGGCCGCCTGCTCCGCCTGCGCAATCTGCTTCTTAGTCAGCTTCTCCGTTGTCAGTTGAATCAAGTCAGAAGCCCTGGGGTCGCCGGCTTCCTTGGCCAGCAGATAGTAAGTGTGCGATTGGACCAGATCGCGCTTCACACCGTCGCCGTTGTAATAGAGGATGGCCAAGTTACAAAGCGCGCCATCGTTCCACTGATCGGCGGCTTTGCGATACCACTTTTCCGCTTGCACGAAGTCTACTTTGACGCCATGGCCGATGTCATACATCACGCCCAGGTTGAATTGGGCATCGTCATTGCCTTCCTCGGCGGCCTTCC
>JBBROT010000225.1:0-6080 GCA_038229155.1 Bryobacterales bacterium
GCCATAGCGTCAAGATTTACCTCCCGAAGACGCAGTCGCTGCCCGAAGTGGAATTTGAGTGGAAGATTCCGCAGTGGAGCAACGCCATCGAGCGCAACCGCGCCCGCACTTACTTTCAGGCTTATGCCGCCGCCGCGGCTCTTCATTTTGCGGAAATGGCGATGAAGGAATTGCATGCCGGTAACACCAAGACCTTCAGTGATTTCAAGGTACCCGATGAAGGCATCGGCTGCGGCTTCCATGAAGCGGTGCGCGGCGTACTCTCGCATCACATGGTGATCAAAGACGGGAAAATAGCGAATTACCACCCGTACCCCCCGACTCCTTGGAATGCCAGCCCGCGTGACCTGTACGGAACTCCTGGTCCATATGAGGATGCAATTCAGAACACGCCCATTTTCGAAGAAAACGGTCCAGAGAATTTCAAGGGCATCGATATTATGCGCGCGGTTCGCAGTTTCGATCCTTGCCTGCCCTGCGGCGTTCATATGTATCTAGGCAAAGGCAAAACGCTCGAGGTTCGCCACTCGCCCATGTTCGGTGTGCAGGCGCATTAAGCGCTTATGGCCACAGCCGACGAAGACCGAGTACGGCGCATCGAAGATTTGGTGCGCCGGCTTGAACTGATCACAGACCCCGCCAGCCGCGAAACAGCACACTCCCTGATGGAGGCCATTTTGGAATTGCATGGTGCCGGCCTGGAGCGGATGATGGACCTTACCTTTGAGGCCGGCGACACTGGCAAAACTACGATTCGCCGATTCGCGGGCGATGGTCTTGTCTCCAGCCTTTTGCTTCTCCACGATCTTCATCCGGATGATCTCGAAACCCGCGTTCACCATGCGCTTGGTAAGACACACGGCTCGGCGGAATTGCTGGGCGTCTTTGAAGGCGTGGTTCGCGTACGTCTGACTGCCGCTGGTTGCGGCTTAAAGGAAACAGTGGAATCCGCGATTCGCGAAGCCGCCCCCGATGCTGTGGAGATCACGGTGGAAGACTGGCTTCCCACGAACGGTTTCGTCTCTCTCGATTCCCTGGGTTTCGCCGCCCCCAGGAGCCTGTAACGTGTCTTCCACCGCGGCATCCGCTCTTCGCAAATTCGTGCGCCCGCGCGAAGCCGAAGAGCATTGCGACACCTGCGGCGATCCGCTTCCCGGCAATCACGCTCACACCTTCGATCCACCCGCGCGTCAGATCCGTTGCGCCTGCGCGTCATGCGCGGTTCTCTACGCTACGGTCTATCGCATGGTGCCGCGGCGCGTGGTGGCTCTTCCCCACTTTAAACTCAGCGACTGGCACTGGGATGAACTGGCCATTCCCATCTCTCTTGCGTTCTTCAGCTTCTGCACGCCCGCGCAGAAGATGACCGCGCTTTACCCCGGGCCAGCCGGTGCCACCGAATCCATGCTCCATCTGGATAGGTGGCAGCAGATTGCGGACGCGAACCCTGAACTCCGCACGATGGAACCCGACGTGGAAGCATTGCTGGTCAACCGCGTGGGCACGGTGCGCGAATACTTCATCGTTCCGATCGACGAATGCTACAAGCTGGTCGGCATCATCCGGATCCACTGGCGCGGACTTTCCGGCGGCTCAAAAGTGTGGGGCGAGATTGCGCGCTTCTTCGATGCTTTGCGGGCACGGGGTGAGACATGCCCGGCCTGAACTTCATGCTGGAGCGCGCCGAAGCCGTGCCGTTTGCAGCCGCTCCGACGATTACGTTTACATTGCGCGTCACCAACCCGAACCTGACGCAGTCCATCCAAAGCATCGCGCTGCGCAGCCAGATTCTGATTGAAGCAACGCGCCGCCACTATACCCCTGCGGAACGCCACAACCTTCGGGATCTCTTCGGCGAGCCTGACCGCTGGAGCCAAACCCTGCGGTCTCTGCTTTGGACTCACATCTCCACCACGGTGCCCGGTTTTTCCGGCAGCATCGCCACCGAAGTTTCCGTGCCTTGCACATTCGACTTCAACGTGGGCGCGGCCAAGTACTTTCACGCGGCGCAGGATGACGATGTCCCCCTGTGCTTCCAGTTCAGCGGGACCATCTTCTACGCCGCTCCCGATGGTGCGCTGCAGATCTCGCAGATCGGCTGGGACAAAGAAGCGCGCTTCCGTCTGCCTGCTGCCGTGTGGCGCGAAATGATGAATCACTACTATCCCGACAGCGCGTGGCTGCGGCTGCGCCGCGATGCCTTTGAGCGGCTGAATGCTTACAAGACTCGCAACGGCATCGCTACCTGGGAAGAGGCCATCGAACAACTGATCCCTCTTGAAAAGGGGGCCGCGCAATGAACTTCGAACCGCTCGAGAAGATCGCGAATGCCGTACTGTTCGAGGGCTTCATGCTGTACCCGTATCGCAAGTCGTCCGTGAAGAACCAGCAGCGCTGGCACTTCGGAACCCTGGGGCCGGTGGGCGGCGCGGACCGCACCAGCATGCAGACGGAATGCCTGATAGAGGGCGATGCCGCCACCGCTCTCGACATCAAGATCCGCTTTCTGCAGGAAGAGACAGTTCGCGAGTTGGTGTTTCGAGATCTGCCGCTTGAGGCGATCCCTGAAGCCCGCCCCTTTTCGTTTCCTCCGATCGAGGGCGCGGTTGAGATTGAATCCACGCGAGTTTCTGAACGCGCGTTCCGTTTCACGGTGCGCATTCACAACCTGACCACCACGGCATCTGAAGGCTCCTCCATACTCTCCGCTCACACGCTGCTGGCCGTGCGCGATGGAGGCTTTGTATCGCTGCTCGATCCGCCCGCGGAATACCAGGCGGCCGCGAAGGCTTGCAAAAACATTGCGACCTGGCCGGTGCTGGCCGGCCGCGAAGGCGAGCACTCTTTGATGCTTTCTTCGCCCATCATCCTCTACGACTATCCTCAGATTGCGCCTGAGAGTGCGGGCGACTTATTCGATGGCACCGAGATTGACGAGATTCTGACGCTCCGCGTTCTGACCCTGAGCGAAGAAGAGAAGAAAGAAGTGCGCGCCGGTGACGACCGCGCCCGCAACATTCTGGACCGTACCGAAGCATTGCCGCCCGAAGCGTTCGCCAAGATGCATGGGGCGATTCGCGGCCTTCGTAAAGTTTCCAAACTGGAATACCGCGCGGGCGACCGCGTCCGCCTGCACCCGAGCAAGAGGGCTGACATCTTCGACCTTGCGCTGGATGGGAAAATTGCCGTCGTGGAATCTGTGGAGCGCGATTTCGAAGACAACATCCACTTGGCCGTCACGGTGGAAGACGACCCCGGTAGAGAGTTCGGCGTGATGCGCAAGATCGGCCATCTCTTCTTCTTCGGCCCGGAGGAGGTGGAGCTGGTATGAGCGTTCTGGTGGCTTGCATCGGGAACATTTTCCAGGGCGACGATGCCTTCGGTTGCGAAGTGGCCAAGGTGCTGATGCAACGCGCGCCAGTTTCCGAGGTGAAAATTGTGGACTTCGGCATTCGCGGCCTGGATCTGACCTATGCGCTATTGGATGCGCCGGAACTGACCATCTTTGTCGATGCCATATCGCGCGGCGAAACGCCCGGCACGCTGTACACCATCGAGCCCGATCTGGACGACCTGGGCAGCAGCGCAGACGCGACCGTGGACGCCCACGGCATGGACCCGCTGCAGGTTCTTCGGACCGCAAAACGGATTGGCGGCCGCCTGGGGCGGATCCTGCTGGTGGGCTGTGAGCCGGCAGACCTGGGCGGCGAAGAAGGGCGCATGGGACTTACCGAGCCAGTGGCCGCTGCAATCGAAGAAGCCGCCAGCATGGTGGACAGTTTAATCGCACACGAACTTAAACATCAATTACAGGAGACAACCTAATGAAACTCACGAACGTTCTTGGCGGTATTGCGATGGTGATGGCCATCGTGCTGGTAGCGACAGCGCTGCCGGATATCAAGCGCTACATCCGCATCAGCACGATGTAAGCGGGCACGCGTGCATGAACTGTCGATCGCGTTAAGCATAGTCGAAGGTGTCGAAGAAGAGCTGGAGCGCCAAGGCGGGGGACGGGTGTGCACGGTCCATCTCAAGCTGGGCCCCCTTTCCGGCGTGGTGAAAGATGCGCTGCTATTCTCATATGACTTGGCCTGTGAAGGCACGAAGTTGGAAGGTTCGCGCCTGATTGTAGTAGAGACGGATGGCTCCGATCTGGAACTAACCGCGATCGAAATCGAGACATGACACAGCCGCGCCTGATTGAAGTCCGCCAAAAAGTGCTCAGCAAGAATGACGCGGCCGCGCGCGTTCTGCGGGAGCGCTATAAGGCTGCGGGCGTGGCGGTGATCAGCCTGGTTTCGAGCCCGGGCTCCGGCAAGACCGCCTTCCTGGAGCACATTCTTACTGTGATGCGGCCGGACTTCCGCGTGGCCGCACTGGTAGGCGATCTGGCGACCGATAATGACGCTGCGCGCCTGGCCCGCAGCCAGGTTCCGGTCAAACAAATCACGACCGGCACCATCTGCCACCTGGACGCGAACATGGTAAGCAACGCGCTGGATGACTGGAATCTGAACGAACTCGATTTCCTGTTCATTGAGAACGTAGGCAATTTGGTGTGCCCTTCCAGCTACGATTTGGGTGAATCCGCCCGCGCCGTGCTGCTCTCTGTCACGGAAGGGGAAGACAAACCGTTGAAGTATCCATCGATTTTTCATACCGCCGATGCGGCGATTCTGACCAAGATGGACTTGGCGGAGGCGGTAGAATTCAATTGCGCCGCGGCACGCCAGAATATCCACACAGTCAGCCCGGGCATTCCGATTTTCGAGGTGTCCACGAAGCGGCAAACAGGATTGGGCACGGTGACGCAATGGATGCAATCTTTCGCAGCTCAGCGCGCAGATTAGCTTTGGTCGCGGCGCTTTCGGTTCTCTCCTTCCGCATCCAGCAGCCGTATATGGTGCGGATAGAGCAAGCGGGCAAGGCCTACATTGATGAGGCAAAAGGGACACTTCACTTCCCACTGAAACCCTCTGCGGAATAAGATAGAAGCCACGATTCTCGCTCTCGAAAGGTTGCATTTTGGTTGACAGAAGCGCCGACGCGACGACCCCCATGTGCGAAAAACCAGGTTAAGCCGTGACCGCGGCACTGCACCGGCAAAACTCCCTAAATAAGGTCGCGGGCATGATCATCGGTATTATTGTGCTCCTGCAAATAATTCCGCAGTCCGTCATTGCTGCGCCGACGCGAAACCGAATAACAGATGAACCGGTCATGGCCTTCGGCCACCCCGGAAAATGAAAACGGAGGAGAGGAGAATTCTAGCAAGCTGGAGTAGCTGAACCGTCCCGCGTTATGGAGGCGCAAGCCTCCGAGATGAACCTGGTTCGGCCGGTGTAGAGCGCACCCTGGAATGAGCCTCGGCTCGCAGAACAACTTGTACCACCATGCATGGCAAGCTTCGTTACACTATGCTTCGAGACGGCATTTTCGCCCACCCATCGATGTCGGAGGGTCGTCTTCCTGCTTTAGTCCGAGCCGAAAGTGGTCAATGTGGATACTACGAGCTTCGATTAGAACCTGTGATTCGCTTGAAATGGAAAATGGAAAGCACCTGCGAGCAAATCACGCTTCGTCCAGTTCGTGAATCGGGTTCGCGCAGCCGGGAGTCTGCATGACCGGCCCGCCGCATCAGTTGGTATGGATTCATTCCTGTTTCGGCCCACCTCGTTAAGCAGGTGTGCCATACAACTAAATCACTAGGCTCTGCTTTGAAGGTGTTCGGAGCCGATTTGGGGCTGTTCATTGATGCTGCTTTGCTCCGCGTGTCCGCCCTAGTGTTGGCAAGCTTCTCGCAATGACAAGCATGGCAAGCCTCTGCTAAATGGCGCGCAGTTACGATCGCTCTGCTACACCGGCAATCCCAGAGGATCAGCTTGACGCGCCTAATCGAACCGGTTCAGCAGACCACGCCTGGTCCGAAGACTTCGTCAGGTCGCTTCATCAGCGCAGGCTCCAACCCTGACAGTTCCGTTCGTGGTCAAGAAAACCGTGTCCCCGTGGAGACGATTCATGCCATGCGACTTGCCCAGCATTGTTTGGCGATTTTGCACATCAACAATGCTTGCAGC
>JBBROT010000226.1:0-6073 GCA_038229155.1 Bryobacterales bacterium
GAGATGGCGAAGGACTAAGTCCTGATGGGTGCCGAACGTAAATCGATGATCCTGAGCGATGCGGAAAAGCGCAATACGGCGTATCACGAAGCCGGGCACGCGCTGGTGGCGGTCATGCTGCCCCATGCCGACCCGCTGCACAAGGTTTCCATCATCCCTCGCGGCATGGCGCTCGGTGTGACCATGCAGTTGCCCATCGACGATAAGCACTCTTACAGCAAGGATTATCTGGAAGACCAGTTGGCCATCCTGATGTCCGGCCGTATTGCTGAAGAGATGTTTATGAAGCACATCACAACGGGCGCGGGGAACGACATCGAACGCGCCACCGACATGTCCCGCAAAATGGTTTGCGAATGGGGCATGAGCGAGTTGGGTCCGCTGAGCTTCGGCAAGAAGGAAGAGCAGATTTTCCTGGGCCGCGAGCTTTCACAGCATCGCGATTACAGCGAAGAGACCGCGATCCGAATCGATGAACAGGTGAAGAAGCTGGTGCAGCGCGGTTACGACCGGGCTTACGCCGTTCTTACGGAACATTCGGCCGCCATGGTTACGATTGCGGAAGCGTTGCTGGAACGCGAGGTTCTGGATGGTGCCGAAGTCCGGTCGCTTATTGAAGGCCGGCAGTTGCCGCCCATGCCCACGCAGAAGCCGAAGGATAAAGACCCTGACACTCAGCAGGTGATCCGGCCGGAAGGCGGACGTCGTTTGCCGAACCTGGCGGATGGGGAGCGTCCTCAAACCGCATAACAGCAAGTAACGATGGAAAGGGCGGAGCCGGAAACGGTTCCGCCCTTTTTTATTTAGGCTGTAAACTAATTGGCATGCGCCTCTCGTATACGGTTTTGACGCTGCTCTTCTCCGCGCACTTAGCCGATGCCCGCGTGCCGAAACAATACACAATCGAACAGTTCCTGACTACGGTCAGCGTGCGCGGTGCCAGCTTCTCTCTGGATGAAAAATCCATACTGCTGACCAGCAATCAGACCGGCGTTTACAACGCTTACTCCGTCTCCACGGCCGGCGGCGAACTGAAGCCGCTCACCAGTTCGAAGGAAACTTCTTACGGCGTAAGTTACTTTCCGAAAGACAATCGCATTCTGTTCAGCCGGGACGCGGGCGGCGATGAGAACTCTCATCTGTTCGTTCGCGACCTGGATGGCATAGAGCGGGATCTTACCCCCGGAGCGAAAGTGAAGGCGCAGTTCGTCGGCTGGACCAAGGACAAATCGGCATTCCGCTATGTGAGCAACGCGCGGGACCCCAAGCATTTCGATGTGTACCGCATGGACATCGCGGATTTCAAATCGACGTTGACTTATAAGGATCAAGTCGGCTACGCCTTTAACGGCATCTCCGAAGACGGCAACTATCTGGCGTTCGTGCGGGCGAAGACCACTTCGGACACGGACATCTTCATTTACGGTGCAAAGTCAAAAGAGATGAAGCTGATTACCGCTCATCAGGGGCAAGCGGCCAATAGTCCAGAGAGCTTCGATCCGCAATCGCGCTATTTGTATTACACCTCGAACGAGGCAGGTGAGTTTACCTCGCTGGAGCGCTACGAACTGGCGACGGGAAGGAAAGAGCATGTCGAAAAGAGTAACTGGGATGTAAGTTTCTGTTACTTCTCCGAAAACGGTAAGTACCGCGTGGTGGGCACTAATGAAGACGCCCGCACACGCGTGAAGATTTATGTGGAAGGGACGGGCCAACAGGTGGCGCTTCCCTCCCTGGGCGAAGGAGACATCAACGGCATTAAGATTTCTCTCAGTGAGAATAAGATGGCGTTCTATTTCGCTGGCGCGCGCTCACCCGCCAATCTTTACGTGTATGACTTCGGATCGAAGAAAGCCACGAAGCTGACTGACACTCTGAACCCGGCGATCGATCCGGGCGAGTTAGTGGACTCTCAGGTGATCCGTTACCAGTCATTCGACAATCTCTCGATCCCCGGCATTTTGTATAAGCCTCACCAAGCGGGGTCCGACTCGAAAGTGCCGGGCATCGTGCTTGTGCATGGCGGGCCGGGCGGACAAGCGCGTGTCGGCTATTCGAGCATGATCCAGTATCTGGTGAATCACGGATACGCCGTGCTGGATGTGAATAACCGGGGCAGCTCCGGCTATGGCAAGACGTTCTTTATGGCCGACGACCGGAAGCATGGCCGCGAACCGCTTTGGGATTGCATTGAAGCGAAGAAATACCTGAGCGGGCTGGGCTATGTGGACCCCGCGAAGATCGGCATCATGGGCGGGAGTTATGGCGGCTACATGACGCTGGCGGCACTTACTCTGAAGCCGAAGGAGTTCAAGGTGGGCGTGGATCTGTTCGGTGTCGCCAACTGGATTCGTACACTGGAATCCATCCCGCCGTACTGGGAGAGCGAGCGCGAGGCTCTTTACAAAGAGATTGGCGATCCGAAGAAAGACCGCGACATGCTGATGACTATTTCTCCGCTGTTCAACGCGGATAAGATTGAGCGCCCGTTGATGGTGCTGCAAGGCGCGAACGATCCGCGCGTGTTGAAGGTGGAATCCGACGAGATGGTCGCGGCGGTGAAGAAGAAAGGCGGTACGGTGGAATACATCGTTTTCCCCGATGAGGGCCACGGCTTTTCGAAGAAGAAGAATCAGATAGAAGGTTACGGAGCGGTGCTTGGGTTTCTGGATAAGTATCTGAAGGGCGCGTAGGTAATCGGGAGAAGATGTTACCTTGAGGCATGGAAGTACAATTCACCCCCGAGCAGGAATCCCACCTTTCGCAAATCGCGAACCATGCCGGTACAGACGCGCCTCTTCTGGTGAAAGACGCCGCATTGCGTCTGCTGGAACAGGACGCCCGTTTTCTCGCTTCCGTTGACCGTGGCCTTGCTGCCGCTGACCGGGGAGACTTCATCGAGGAAGAGGAGATGGACGCCCGCGTCGAGCGGATGCTGAATCCCTGATGCGTATTCGCTGGACCGTGCCGGCCGCCGACGATTTAGCATCCATCAAACACTACCTCAGCGAAAATTTCCCCCATCTGAGGCAATCCACAGTCGCCAAGATTTACGAAGGTATCCGCTCCCTCAAGACATTTCCGTCCCGTGGCCGCAATGGCCGAAGAGTAGGAACACGCGAGTTGGTGCTTGCGCCATTGCCGTATATGGTGGCCTACCGCATTAAAGATGAGAGGGTAGAAATCTTGAATGTCTGGCACGACTCTCAGAACAGGCGTTAGAACGCCAGTACCGCCCGCGCACTTCGCCCGCGTCCCATTTGCTTTCATTCCGGCTCACCGCATAGAATTGCGGTCATGCAAGAGGTAGGGCGAAGAGACTTTCTGAAGACCACGGCGGCTGTGGCCACCACCGCCGCGGCCATGACACGCATCGCCGAAGGCGCTTCCGACAAGGTCAATCTCGGCTGGATCGGCACCGGCAGCCGTGGCATGTACGTGATGGAGCACGGCTACCAATCGAAGGAACTGTTCCAGGTGGTGGCCGTTTGCGATACCTACGCCGGGAACCTTGCCAAGGCTAAGGATCAGGTCCAGACCATCGGCAAAAACACTCCCAAAACCTACGTCGATTATCGTGAGCTTCTGGCTGACCCGAACGTGGATGCCGTCGCCATCTCGACGCCCGAGCATCTGCACTTCTCCATGGCCATGGCGGCGCTCAGGGCCGGCAAGAATATCTACCTCGAAAAACCGATCGCGCACACCATTGAAGAAGGCGCGCAGATTGTCGCACTGGCTGAAAAGACCGGCAAAGTGGTGCAGGTGGGCACGCAAAATCGCAGCAACAAGCTGTATAAGCGCGCCAAGGAAATGTACGAGCAGGGCATGGCCGGCGAGTGCCACTTCACCCGCGCGTTCTGGTACCGCAACTTCGACACCACTGCCGCCGTGCCCGCCGCTTGGCGTTATGTGATTCCGGCCGACGCTACCGCCGAAAACACCGATTGGAAGCGATTCCTCGAAGGCGCGAAAGACCAGCACGTGCCCTTCGATAAGCACCGCTATTTTCAATGGCGCAATTATTGGGATTACTCAAGCGGCATCGCCACCGACCTGCTGGTGCACCAGACTGACATCAGCAACTTCGTTCTCAACAAGACCGTGCCCAGTTCGTGCTCGGCATCAGGCGGCGTTTATATGTGGACCCGCGCCAAGGGCGATGACCGCGAGGTGCCCGATACCTTCAGCGCCGTCTACGAATATCCCGATCAATTCGAGCTGAATTACTCCAGCTACTTTGGCAACGATCAGTATGGGTACGGTGAGCAATTCATGGGCTCGGAAGGCACCATTGAAGTGATCAGCCGCCAGTACATGAACTTCTTCCCGCAAAAGTTCAAGAGCAAATCGGGCGCTATGGTGGCGGTGAAAGATCGCACCGAATTGCATCTGGATCGTGTGAAGGATCTGGGCCAGGCCGATGACGGCACCGCCGATCATGTCCGCAATTTTCTACAAGCCTGCCTAGGCAAGGAGAAGGCCATCGCGCCCGCCAAGGCCGGACAGATCGCCGCTATCCCGGGGCACCTTGCCACGCTCTCTTACAAGAACAACAAGAAGGTCTTCTGGGACGATAAGACTCAGAAGTATCACTTCTCGTAAGTGGCAAGATAATGTCGAAACGATTGATTCCGGCCGCCATCCTGGCCATTTTGGTTTACGGGATGATTGCGGCGGTGCTGGGCACCTTGCTGCCCGATCTTTCGCGGCGCTTTGGGTTCACAGGGGAGCAGAACGGCACCATCGCATTCGTGCAATCGCTGGGGCTGATTATCGCGTCGGTATCGATCGGGCCGCTGATCGATCGCAAGGGCAAGAAGTTCGGTCTGGTGCTGGGCCTGGGCGTCATCACGCTGGCTCTGTTTGCACTGGCGAATGCGCAAAGTTTCGCGATCGTATCAGCGTCCATGCTGCTGCTGGGCTTGGGCGGCGGCATGGTGGTGACGGGCGCGAATGCGCTGGTGAGCGATATCTCGCCGGACCGCCGCTCTTCCACGCTGAACCTGCTGAACCTGTTTTTCGGGCTCGGCGGCTTGCTCACGCCGCTGATCGGTGCCTATCTGTTCGCGGGTAACGCGCTGGGGCTCTGCTACCTGATTGCCGCGCTCACCGCCGGCACGTTCTTCCTTCACTTGGTGACGCCGATGCCGCCGCCCACCGGTGAGCGCGGCTTCAAAGTTTCGGAAGCTGGCAAACTGGCGGGCGATCCGGCGCTGGTCTTGATGTCGCTCTTTCTGTTTCTTTATGTCGCCTGCGAGGTGGGCGTGTGGAACTGGCTCGCCAAGCACTTGGTGGCGCAAGGCATTCCGGAAGCGACCGCGCTGCGCACCCTTTCACTCGGCTTTGCGTTAGGAATATTGGTGGGACGCGTGGTGGTGTCGCGGATACTGATCCGCATTTCCGCCATCAACGTGACGCTTGCCTCGTCGGTGCTGATGGCGCTCACCACGTGGGGCATGCTGCAAACGAACGACCCCGTTTTCGCCGGCATCCTGGTCTTCTGCGCCGGTCTTGCGATGGCTCCTGTCTTTCCCACAACGCTCGGCATGGTGGGCGACCGCTTCCCGGTCATGACCGCGACAGCCATGGGCATCGCGATCACTTGCGGCTGGATCGGCTTGGCTGTCAGTTCTAAAATTATCGGCGCGATTGCCGGAACCGATTCCGCGAATTTGAAAACGGCGCTACTTGTGCTGCCCGCGTTTTCCGTGCTGATGATCTTGGTGAATCTGGCCTTGCGGGCCAGCTTGCGCAAACCGGCCGCACCGGTCTAGCGCAGAACGGCCGTACGGCCTAGCTGGCGCGCGCGCGCCGTTCCGCCGAAGCGCCTTCCTGCTTCACCGGCTTCTTCATGCCCAGATCGAACTTGCGCAACTGGTCTGTCACGCAGACCAGAAACATGGGCTGCCTGGCGTTCTTCAACAGATCCACCACGCGATCCGGGCTCTCTTCCAGATAGATGTTCTTGCCATCGGTCAGCAGGTGAATTTCCGCTTCGCTCGCCACCGCATCGGCCAGACGCTTCCCCATTTCCTTTTGCAGATAGCGCAACACGCGCCGGATTTTCTGC
>JBBROT010000227.1:0-6059 GCA_038229155.1 Bryobacterales bacterium
AACGGCGGCCGGGACTACTAGCCTTACCGGCTCTTCCTGCTCCACACCGTCAGCAACGTTGCGCCAATCAGAATTAGTGCGAAGCACAGCCCGATCCATAATCCGGGCGCGCCTTGTCCTCGTGGAAAACACAGCCAATAGCCGATCGGCAGCCCCACAAACCAATAGCCGACCAGGTTGCACAGCATGGGCGTGTGAGTATCGCCGAGCCCCCTGAGGGCTCCTGTCGAGACGGTTTGAATCCCGTCGAAAAGCTGGAAGACCGCCGCGACGAACAGTAGTGCAACGCCCGCATCGATGACGCTTTCGTTATCGGTAAAGACGCGGAGAATCTCGCGCGGAATCAGCACGAAGGCCCCACCCATCACAGTCATGAATGCCGCACCCAGGAAGATGGCGGTCCAGCCCGCGAAGCGCGCGCCTTCTCTATCGCCGCGACCCACCGCTTGGCCTACGCGAACCGCCGCCGCCGACCCGATCCCGAGCGGCACCATATAAGTGATGGTGGCGCAGTTCAGCGCAATCTGGTGTGCGGCTAGCGTGACAGGGGCCAACCTGCCTACCAGTGCCGTCGCGGCCCCGAACACGCCCACTTCCAGGCTGATCTGGAACCCCGCCGGCAGACCGAGTTTCAGCAGACGGCGCATGCGGGCCCAATCGGGCCGCCACGAAATTTCCCCCCAACCGGTGCGGTACCGGCGTGCGTGCCAAACGGTATAACCAATCAGGCAGCCCGCCATATAGACGCGAGAAAAGCACGTAGCCCAACCCGCTCCCATGGCACCCAGGGCAGGCGCTCCCCAATTGCCGTAGATGAAAATCCAGTTCGCCAGCAGGTGAACCAGGTTCGCGGAGATGAGTGCGAACATCACCGGCCTCACTAAGTTCATGGCTTGCAGGTAACGGCGGAATGCAAAGTAAAGCAGCAGTGGAAGGCTCCCCCACGCTACGGCCCGCAAGTAATCATTCGCTTGCCGCGAAACCTCGGGGTCCACTCCGAAGGCGACAAGGCCCGGGCCCACCCACCACACCGCCAGCATGATCACGGGCGGAAGCGGCAAGTACAGATAAACAGCGTTTAGCAGAGACCGGTGGCAATCGCGAATGTCTCCGGCACCGTAGGCCTGCGAAACCAGCGTGTCCAGACCCAACATCAGGCCGGCAGTGAAAGTAATCAGCGTATAGAACAGCACGCCGCCCAGGCTCACCGCTCCAATGGCCACGGTGCTCACGCGGCCCACCATAATGGTGTCCACCAAGCTCATGGCCACCCAGCCCAGTTCCGCGGCCACAACGGGCAGAGCCAACCGCAACATCGCGGGCAACTCCCGCCGTACGCCCGCTATCATTCAATCCGATGCTAACAAGCGGCGGCCCTACTGCCCCGTGATCTTCACAATCGTGCCGTCATTGTGAACCGTCACGTAGAGCGTCTGCGAAGCCTTGTCATAAGCCATATTGGTGGGCCCGTTCAGACCGTCCGCAATCACGTTCCCTTGCGCTGTATCGTAGCGGGTCACGCGTCCGGGCGCGGGAGGAATCGCGGCTTGGTTGGCGCTATATTCCAGCGTGAAGAACACGGGTCTCTCCGGCCGGGGGTCGGCCAAAACGTCGATCGCCGAAGAAAGGTTGGCGATGAAGGGAGCGGTGGTTCCGGTCGCCGGGTCCACCACGGCCACGCGTGAACCTGTTGCCGGGAAGGGAAACCCGTGCAGGAACGTCACCAGCAGTTGATCGCCGTAAGGGCGAACGCTGTCGGGAACAGCCTCGCTCACCGGCGGTCCGGCAATACCGGTGGGGTTCGGCAGCGGCGCAAAGCGCGTCAGAACACGTGAGCGCCCGGTACTGAGCGTCACTTCGTACAGCAAATTCATGCCGGCATCGGCCACGTACACCGTGTCGCGGCGGCCATCGAGCGCGGTCAATCCGTAAGGATGGCTGTTGCGCCAGACCGTGATCGGGTCGGCCACTCCATCGCGGAAATCGGTCACCATTTCAAGCGTGGCGCTGGCACCTGTGGAATCTTTCAATGTCGCGGTGTCTCCGTCGGCCAGTGTCGCGTGATCCGTAGCGCTCATCGTCATCCCGCCCGCAGCGGAATCCACGCTACCCGCCAGCGTGAGCTTCATCAGGGAGCTGAAAAGCGGTGACGAAGGTGCCTTGGGATTCGGCACAAGTGTGTTCGGCCTGGGGCCGGTGCTGAAGCCGTCGCCTTCGCCGTTCAGGATGTAAAGCGCGTTACCCCGCAGCAAGAGCCCGTTCGGCCCATCGGGATCCTGATTCGGCGCCGCCAACCCGGAAGGCAAGCCGTCGATCAGAGTTTTACGTACTCCTGATTTGTCCACGAACGAGACTCGGCCGGAGTTCGGCGTGGTTCCCGCTTCAGTCACTAAGATGTTGCCTGCCGGCGTCAAGATCAACTTCGAAGGGTTCGACAATCCCGTGGCAAAGACAGGGGGCGTTTGCGCATGCAGGGCGCAGCCGAACGCCAGCAATATTACAACTTGAAGTTTCATAGTCAGATTGTGCGCCGGACCCGCGCTTCGTTGCAACCTTTCAGCGGCGCGCCGCGAAGAAAAGCCGGATTCCGGTCAGCTTGCTGGTTTTCAGGCGCAGAAAATAGCCCAGCGTAGCCGCGCGGCGCGCCCATGGTCTGCCGGTAAACGCACCCAGTCCCGCCAGGTGGGCGGCGGCGTGATAAGGCTGTAGCGGCTCGAAAGCCGTTCGTTCCATAGCCCAACCGTGACGCGCCGTGAAGCGGGTGAGCGCCTCCGGAGTCCAGCGGAAAACGTGCTGCGGAGGCGAATCCCAAAAGTCGCTGGTGCCCATCAGTTCAGGATGCCGGAAGCCACGAGTGTACCGGCGCGAGGACGGGCAGCCGATGAACAGCAGCGCACCTGTGGCGGCCACGCGCGAGATGCCTTCAAACACCAGGTCGGGCTGCTCCAGATGCTCGATCACCTGGAAAAGCGTGATCACACTGAAGGTGCGGTTTTGCGCAACCAGCGCGTTCTCGCGGCTCAGATCCGCAACGTACGCTTCGTAGCCCAGCGCGCGCGCCGCAACCACGTCTTCTTCGGAAAAATCGATCCCTGTGGCCTTATGTCCCTGAGCGTTCAATTCGCCTAAAAACTGGCCAGTCGCGCAGCCGATATCGAGCACCGTTTGCGGCGGAAGTGCAGCCAGGGCCCGCAACGTTTCGGCATGGTCCCAGCCGAGCGAATGCTCTTCGTGCGGATAGTGAGCGGCGCTCCAGGTGCGCGTGGGATGCATGAACTCGAGAGCGCACGCCGGGCACCGGTAGATTTCGACCGCCTCGCTGACGATATCGTGCTCAACGAAACCGCGAATCTGAAGCGGCGTCGCGGGGCCATGGGCGCGAGTGCGCTCCCAATGCGCCGCCAGCGCCGCGGTGCTTAGACGTTCCGAAAGCCGCGCGGCCTGGTGGCAGGCTGGACACTGCCGGAACGCTTGCTCGCTACCAACACTCAACGCTTCTTCATCACAGATTCGTATACCGCGAGAGTCCGTTGCGCCATCACTTCCACGTTAAATTCGGTGGCCACGCGAAGCCTGGCGGCGGCGGCCATCCGGCTCCGCATTTCCGGGTTCTTCAGCAGCGTGGAAAGCGCTTGCGCCAGAGCGTTCGCATCGGAAGGGGGCACGGTCAGGCCGGTTTCCTCATGCCTGGAAACGAAGGTGACGCCGCTTTCAAGCTGCGTGTTCACCACCGGTTTGCCGCACGCCATCGCTTCCACCTGCACCAGGCCGAACGCCTCACTGCGGTTGATGGAGGGCAGCACGAAAACGTCCGCGGCGTGATAGTAAGGCACCACATCGGCCACGCCGCTCAAAATGGTGACGCGCTCATGGATGCCGAACGAGCGGGCCAGCGCTTCCAGTTCCGCGCGAAGAGGACCATTGCCGATCAGCAACAGATGGCCGTCCACCTTCTTCATGGCCCTGACCAGGTGTTCAAATCCTTTATAGTGAACCAGACGCCCGACGGCTACCACGATGGACGGGCCGTACTGATTGCGGATCCAATCTACAATGTGGGGGTCGGGGCTGTGGAAACGTTCGAGCGGAATCCCGAGTGGGATGACGTGGCATTTGTCCCGGTGCGCCTGCAGGACGGCCGAGGTCTCGATGTATTTTTCGGAGGTCGCGATGATGGCCGAGGCGCGGTTCAGCGCACGGTGCAAAATCGTGGTGAATGCCGAACCCAGCAGCTTCTGCCTGACGATATCGCTGTGATAGGTGAAGACCAGCGGACCGGTAAAACCACTGGCCAGGTAAGCCAGAATGGCCAGCGGGTTGGGCAGGTGGATGTGCAGAAGATCGGCATTGGTGGAGCGCAAGGCCTGCACCATGGTGGGGCATACTGGCGCGCCGAAAAAGTCCATCAACGCGCCCAGGCGCGTGACGGAAATGCCATCGACCGTTTCCGTCAGACTCTGGCGGCTTTTGTTGGCCACCAGGACGCTTTGTTCCACCGAATCCCGCAACTCATTACAGAGCACGTGAAGGTGATTTTCCATTCCGCCGTACTCGGGTGGATAGAATTTGCCTACTTGGAGTATGCGGAAGCGCCCGGCGGTTGCGGGGAAGGTCCGGCTTGCGGGGCGGGCAGCGCTGGCCGTGAGCGTGCGAGGGGTCGTCAGCATCTGCGCTGGGTCATTTTATAAGAGCACCTTAAGTACGCATCTCACTGTTAAATAAGGCCTAAAGAAGTCCATTGTACACGTTAGCCATGCAATTGGAATAATTCGTCCAATTGAACGCCCGGGCTTGTTCCATTCCACGATTGCGCCGCGCTTCCCAGGCTAGCGGATTCGCGGTTTGCTCCGCCAACAGATGCTGCAAGGCGGCAGTCCATTCGGGAATGCTGCAAGGTGGGGCATATGCGGCGGCCTCTCCGCCCACTTCGCGCAGGACGGCCAAATCGCTAGCCAAAACCGGGGTGCCGCACGCCATCCCCTCCGCAATGGGAAGGCCGAAACCCTCCGCGTCAGACGGCAGCAGGACCAGGGCGGCGCGCCGGTAAACGGCGGCCAGCGTGTCGCGATCTATGAAGGGCAGGACGACGATATGCGGCGCGATGCCCAAACTGTGCGCCAGCTTTTGCTGTTCGTCCGTGAACGCGCCGCCCACTCGCAACAGGCGCAGGGCGGGGAACTGCCGGCGCGCGTGAGCGAAGACATGCAGCAGAACGTCTATCCGCTTTCGCGCGATGGTGCTGCCCACATGCAAGACGTCCAGATGCTCACCCGGCGCCCCAAGAAATTCGCTCGCCCTGGCATCCGCTGAAGCGTTCGGTTCGGACGAACACGAAGGGTGAAACCCCAGCGGTACCACCGACATACGCTCCATCGGCATCACGGCGTGTTTCGCCAGATCGGCGCGAGTGGCGGCGCTGTCGCAAGCCACGTGAGCCGCCCGTTGCAGGCCGGTCAGGATGCGCTTGGTCATCAGGCGAAACGGCAGCGGCCTCGGGTCGCGCCGGGGCTCCAGCACGGAACGGAATGTGTCGATATCGTGACAAGTGATCACGGTCCTTTCGCCTGGCAGCTCATGCGCCAACTGGGAATAGGAATGATCGGTGATATGGAACAGGTCGAACCGCGACCGGTTCCGGCGGACCCAGCGCGGATAATCGACGAAACGAAGCCAAATTCGATTCACCGAAAAATTCGGCGTGACCGGCCGGATTGGCCGCAGCACTTGCTCACGCTCGATCTCTGACGGAAGGTATTGCCGCAACATGTCGCCCACAATATCCATGCTGGGCCAATGCTCATCGGGCGAATCGCAGAGCAGGGCTACTCGCATGAGGCCAGTATGTCGTTCAGGAATGCGGTGACTCGCGCAACCTGTGCATCGCGATCGAATTCCGGCGGGGCGGCCGGAACACGCGCCCGGCGTTCGGCAATCTGTTCCGGTGTGAGCGTGTCCAGCAGGCGAGCCAGCGCGCGGACGTAGCCGTCCTCCCACGGAGCGTTGCCGGGAAGGCGCCAGGCCCAGCCGGAATCGAGGTCGTATGCGGCGGGAATCTGGCC
>JBBROT010000228.1:0-6041 GCA_038229155.1 Bryobacterales bacterium
GCGCAGCCGGCGGCACCCCCATGGAATTCAACACCATCGCCATCAGCGACGGTATCACCATGGGCACAGAAGGCATGAAGGCTTCGCTGGTGAGCCGTGAGGTAATTGCGGATTCCATCGAACTAGTGGCGCGCGGGCACATGTTCGACGGCATTGTGGCGCTGGTGGCTTGCGACAAGACTATTCCCGGCGCGGCCATGGCGCTGCTGCGGCTGAACATTCCCAGCATCGTGATGTACGGCGGCTCCATCCTTCCGGGACGCCACAAAGGCCACGACATCACCATTCAGGATGTCTTCGAAGCCGTGGGCGCGAACGCCGCCGGAAAAATGACGGATTTCGAGTTGCTGGAGATTGAAAACCACGCCTGCCCCGGCGCGGGAGCATGCGGCGGCCAGTTCACCGCCAACACCATGGCTACCGTGATGGAACTGATCGGCCTCTCGCCCATGGGCACGGCTTCGGTGCCACAAGTGGATATCCGCAAGGAAGACGTGGCGCGCCGCTGCGGCGACCTGGTGATGCGCTGCGTGCGGAACGATCTGAAGCCGCGCGATATCGCCACTCGCAAAGCCTTCGAAAACGCCATCGCCGGAGTGGCCGCGACCGGCGGCTCCACCAATGCCGTCCTTCATCTGCTGGCCATGGCCGCTGAGTGCGGAGTCGAACTCAAGATTGACGATTTTCAAACCATTAGTAATCGCACTCCGCTTTTTGTCGACCTGAAGCCGGGCGGCAAGTATGTCGCGGTCGATGTGGATAAAGCCGGCGGCATTCCCGTCATCGCCAAGCGCATGGTGGAAGGGAATTATGTGGATTCGTCCGTGATGACATGCACCGGCCGCACGTTCGGCGAAGAGGCAGCGGACGCGGTCGAGACCACCGGCCAACAGGTGATCCGTCCTTTGGACAATCCGCTGAAGGCAACAGGTGGCTTGGCGATTCTGCGGGGTTCGCTGGCGCCGGAAGGCTGCGTGATCAAGCTTGCGGGCCACACCAAGCGAATCCACCATGGTCCGGCGCGCGTTTTCAATCGCGAAGAAGATGCGATGGCGGCGGTGCAAGGCGGTAAGATCAGGGCGGGCGACGTGGTGGTGATCCGTTATGAAGGGCCGCGCGGCGGTCCGGGAATGCGCGAGATGCTTGGCGTGACGGGAGCGATAGTCGGCGTAGGACTATCGGACAGCGTTGCCCTGCTGACCGATGGCCGGTTCAGCGGTGCCACGCACGGGTTCATGATTGCGCACGTTTCGCCTGAAGCCGCGAACGGCGGCCCCATCGCGGCGGTGGCGGAGGGCGACATGATCCTGGTGGACGTGGACGCCGGTGTCTTAAATCTCGAGGTTGCCTCCGAAGAGATTCACCGCCGGTTGGCCGCCTGGGAATCGCCTTCGCCCCACTATAAATCGGGTGTGTTTGCGAAGTACATGGCATTGGTGGGCTCGGCCTCGGAAGGCGCGGTTACTTCGCGCTTTTAGGGCCGGATGAACATTCTCTTCATCGGGGATATCTTTGCCCACGAAGGCCGGCGGTTGGTAACCGACCATCTTGCCGATATCCGCGAAGCCCAGCGCATCGATCTAATTGTTGCCAACAGTGAAAATTCCGCTGGCGGTTTCGGCGTGACGCCCGCCACCGCCGAGGAACTGTTTGCGCTCGGTGTTGACGTGCAGACCGGCGGCAACCATAGCTTCGACAAGCGCGAGGTTTACGATTACATGGGCACCCATCCACGCTTGCTGCGCCCGGCCAATTTCGCGCCCGGGGTCCCCGGTGCCGGCATGGTGACTGTTACCGCGCGCAACGGAGTTCAGTGCGCCGTCATCAATCTGCAGGGCCGCACCTATATGGGCAATTCGGATTGCCCGTTCCGGAAGGCCGATGAGCTGCTGGCCGCGCTCGATCCCGCAATTCGGGTTCGTTTTGTCGATTTCCACGCCGAGGTGACCAGCGAGAAGGTCGCCATGGGTTGGCATCTGGACGGGCGCGTTTCCGCCGTGATCGGCACGCACACGCACATTCCAACAGCCGATACCCGCGTGCTGCCGGGCGGCACCGCTTACCAGACCGATGCCGGAATGACGGGCCCTTACGATTCCGTCATCGGTGTCGAGAAAGACATGATCGTCCGGCGATTTATGAACGGCATGCCAGTCAGGATGGAAGCAGCGAAAGACATGGTGGAGTTCCACTCCGTAATCATCGATGTCGATGAAACAACCGGTCTCGCGCGCGGCATCCGCCGGCACGTGGTCCGGGCTGATTAGCGACCCGCTTACTTTTTGCCCGTCACCCAGATGGTGGTGAGGCGGCCCGGCCCGGTGCTGGCAATTCCATTGATCACGAATGCCAACGGCGTGCTGCCGGTGAGATCGGTAGCAGCAACATCTTCCGGAATCTTCACATTCACCTGCCACACGCCAACAAGTCCCGGTGCAAGTCCGGAGTACTGCACATTAGCGTCGTCGATCACCCTGGTCCCGACGATTACCTGCGGTTTTGTGGCAGTGGGTAGAGCGCCGGTGGGTGCTACTCCGTCTGGCGGCGCACCGGGGACCACACCTTGGCCCGTGCCGAAAATAGCAATCACGGAGCCGTTGGTGGCAGGATGATCCTTACCGTTTACACTGCCGTCCTGATTCAGCGCGGCGGCTTGACCCGCACCTGGCGTTATTGGATTCAAAGCAAAGATGGCCGGTGAGGAAATGTTGAGCGGAATGGGATAATTGCCCAAAATCTGGCCGGTATCTACTCGCGAGACAAGCAGATCGCCGGTGCCGTTTGTTGGCGCGCTCTGGGGGAGCACGAAGTTGATTTGATTTGGTCCAACGAAGTACAACGGTGCCGGAATCCCGTTCAGCGATACCTGCACCCCGGCAAGCTGGGTGGGAAGCGGCGAACCGCTGGCCGTGGCTGTCGCGGTGCCGAATTGCTTATCGAAAAGAGCAAATAGTGTAGCTATGCTGCCCGGCGCCAAGGCCTGACTAGAAACGGAAAGAAAGCTGGCGGCGTTGAAGGCGCTCAGAGCCGGGTAATTGATTTGGATGCGATTGCTGGAATCCGCCGTGTAAAGGTTCCCGTAAGCGTCTTGCGTAACGGCGAGTGGGCCGCCATCGGGAATGCTGGCGGTCGACGCGAAACCGTTCAGGGGCTGATCGTTGAATTTGGGGAATCGAAGCAGCGCGTTCGTTGATCCAGCGGCAGCCACCCAGACTTCGAGAGTCGCCGGATTCACATACACGCCGCGCGCACCGTTAATGCCCGTCAATATGCGCGACGGCCGCGGGTCATTGGTCTGACTGGGAGCGCGCTCAAAGATGACGACACGCGAATTGCCGGTGTCGGCCACGTAAAGGCGATCGTCACCGTCGGTAGCAATTCCGCGAGGCTGGCTGAACCGATTGTCGGCCGCCGAACCTCCGGTTGCGGACGAACTGTTGAAGTCCGGTTGGCCGAAAACGGTGGTGGCGGCCTGTCCATTAGTAAAAGTACTGGAGGTGCCAGCGAAATACAGCACCCGATTTAATCCTGTGTCCGATACCAGCAGGCCGTTGTTGCTCGCAAACGCCAAGCCGTAAGGCACGCCCATTGTGGAAGCCAAAGCATCCTGAATCTTGGACGTGAAGTTTCTCTGACCTAAAACCAGGTTCGCGGCCGGAAGCGTAGCGGGCTGCGCGAACGGGTTTGCGAAACGGAGCACGCGCCCGTTGCCTGAATCCGCCACGTAGAGATTGCCGGCGGCATCGAGTGCCAGGCCGGTGGGTTGAAACAAGCTGCTGGCGGTGGGGTTGTTCGCGTCGTTCGGGTAATTGATTTGCGTGTGGGCAAAATCCGGCTGGCCGATCACGATATCGGCCCGGTCCCCCGCTTTGATGCTGCGCAGGTCGCGAAACCCGAGCACGCGATTGTTAAACGTATCCGATACGTACAGGTGCGGCGGGTTGGAACTCAAATCCGCGACCACGCCGGCTTCGCTGGGCCCGGTCCCACTGGTAAAGCGGAATTCGCGGCCTTCCACCAAGTTAGGAGCGTTCAGGTTAAGCTGATCCTGACCGAGCGCGCGGGTAGCTGCACTGACTACCCCGCCGCTGGAATAGGGAACAACAATCACCCGGTTATTCCCGGCATCAGCAATGAATAATTCGGTAGGAGAAACCGCTACCGCCGCGGGTGCCGCCAAACGGTCGGGTCCCGCTTCCTGGAATCCGAGATTTGGCAGGCGGCTGGAGAAATCGGTTTGTCCAAATAGGTATTGGATTTGCGCCTGCTGCGTGAGCGTGTTTGCCGTGAACTGATCCGTTGGCTTGAACCCCAGAAGCCGGTTGTTCTGTGTGTCCACAATGCCGATCCCGTTATTGACGACAAATAATCCTCCGGGCCCCGCTCCGAACTGTTGTTCACTGATAGAAGGCGGCTGCGGCGTCACATTCGCGGGCACAACGCCCAGGATTCGGGAAGCCGACTGCCCATTTCTGACGAACGGCGGATTGTAAATCAGGATCCGGGAACGAACGGCTCCTTGCGATTCAGAGACATAGAGGCGGCCCTGCTGATCGAATGCGATCCCGGTGGGAGTGGAAAGGCCACTGAAATTGGCGGGATCGTTATTCGGAGTATTCGTGGCAAAATCGAGCTGCCCCAAAACCAAATCGGCCGAGGGTCCATTTTTCGCATCGGGGCCTAGCGAAGAAACCGGATAACGCAGAACCCGATTGTTTCCCGCATCGGCGACCCAGAGATTTCCGGCGGAATCGAACGCCAGATAACCCGTAAGTGCCCCAGCCGGCGTAATGTAAGCGAGCGATTGCGGCGAAATTCCGTTGAAATTCGAAGTATTCGTGGTAAATCCGAGTTGGCCGATCACCAGGTCTGGAAGTTGATCGGTATGAGCTGCGGGTTTGGGGAATCGCAGTACACGGTTGTTACCCGAATCGAGCACGTAAAGGTTGCTCTGGGAATCGACGGCAAGGCCGGTCGGCACGGTGAGACCGCTGTTACGCCTTCCGTTTCCGGGCCCTTGAGCCGAAGTGCTTTGGAAATCCACTTGGCCGATGACCAGATCAGCCTTTTGGCCGTTGGTAAAGGAGGTCGCATTCTTAAACCCCAGAACACGATGATTTCCGGAATCGGCAATATAAAGGATCGGGGGATTTACATTCAGATCGAGCGCAACGCCTTGTGGTGAGTTCAGCTCCCGGCCTTCCACCAAATTCAAACTCGTTTGGGTTGTGCCGGTCTGGCCCACAACCCGGGTGGGAACAGGATTCAGTTGAATCTGAGCGACGGCTGCGGAGGCGAGTGCAAAGACGAGTAAATAAGGCAGATACCGCAAAATAATTTTCATGAGGACATGGCCGGGGCTGAAAGGCCTCGTACCCTAAAAAATACCATGTGTACTCGTGCAACAAACCACCCCCGAATCGGAAGGGAATAGGGTAAATGGACGTTTGGCCACTCCCTTGCACAATTGTGGGCTTGAAGGAGCGTACTATGAAGAACATTGCCGCATTCGGTTTGTACCGGACGCAAGCGCAGGTGGAAGACGCCGTCGATGCCCTGAAAAACGGGGGATTTCGTAACACCGACATTTCTGTTTTGCTTCCCGAAAACATCGGCTCGAAGGACTTGGGGCACGAAAAACACACCAAAGCGCCAGAGGGTGCGACCACCGGAGCTGCTTCCGGCGCGATTCTGGGGGGAGCGCTGGGATGGTTGGCCGGAATCGGCGCGCTAGCAATTCCTGGTGTCGGACCCTTTCTGGCCGCCGGTCCCATTGTGGCGGCGTTAGCTGGCGTGGGTGCAATGGGCACTTTGGGCGGCGTGACGGGAGCGCTGGTTGGCACGGGCATGCCGGAATACGAAGCAAAGCGGTACGAAGGCCGTATTAAACACGGTGGCATTTTGCTTTCGATTCACTGTGACAACGAAGATTGGGTGAAGCGCGGCAAAGAGATTCTGGTGCGCACTGGCGCGGAAGACGTGGCAAGCACTAGCGAAGCATCGGCCGATTACGGGGCCAGCGACAAGCCGGTCGAGGTCGA
>JBBROT010000229.1:0-6037 GCA_038229155.1 Bryobacterales bacterium
AACCACCCGGGGCGGTGCCACTTCGCGCGCGTTCAATTTGAACGAAGGCGGCGCGGGCGTGTGGGCGGGCAAGACGTTCAGGCAGCCACTGAGCCATGGGCGTGTCTTTACCGAAGAGGAGATTTGGGAGAACTATACCTATTTCATCAAGCGAGTGGTGCCAGTGGCGGAAGAGGCCGGGGTGAGGATCGGCATCCATCCCGATGACCCGCCCGTGCCGGTTCTGGCCGGGGTGCCGCGTTGCATTTTCGGGAATTTCAAAGGCTATGTGCGGGCCATGGAGATTGCGAACAGCCCCAATGTGGGGATTTGTCTGTGCTGCGGCACGTGGCTGGAGGGTGGCACGTTGACGGGCGCAACGGTGCTCCAGATGATCGACCACTTTGGGAAGCAGGGGAAGATCTGGAAGATTCACTTCCGCAATGTGAGCGCGCCGTTGCCGCACTTTGTGGAGACGTTTCAGGACAACGGCTATTTCGACATGTACCAAATTATGAAGGCGCCGCGGCAGGTGAAGTTCAATGGCTGTGTGATTGGCGATCACTTCCCCGGCACGGTGGGTGGAAAGTATGTGCCGATCGCTTATAGCGTGGGTTACATGCGCGGGCTGCTGGAGCGGGCGAACGCCGAGGTAAAAGATTAGCCGATGACTGTGAGCGACAGCGGAACCGCAGAGATTGCCACGGCGTCGGGACCCATGCGGACCGCGCTGTTTCAACCGGCGGAAAGCGGGCGCTACCCCGGGCTGATTTTGTATTCCGAAATTTTTCAGATCACCGCGCCGATTCGCCGCACCGCCACGTTACTGGCAAGCCACGGGTATCTGGTGGCGGTTCCGGAGATTTATCACGAACTGGAACCGGCGGGCACCGTGCTGCCTTATGACCAAGTTGGTTCGGACACGGGCAATGTTCACAAATATGCCAAGCCGCTGGCGGAGTTCGATAACGATACGCGGGCGGCGCTCGAATTTCTGAGCGGGCACGCTTCCTGCACGGGCCGGTTGGGCGTAATTGGCATCTGCATCGGGGGCCACCTGGCATTTCGGGCGGCCATGAACGCGGTAGTGCTGGCGAGCGCGTGCTTCTATGCGACGGACCTGCATTCCGGCACGCTGGGCTTGGGGAAACAGGACGATTCGCTGGCGCGCGCCGGCGAAATCAAGGGCGAACTGCTGCACATATGGGGCCGGCAGGATCCGCACGTGCCGTTCGAAGGACGCTCGCGGGTTCGTGAGCGTCTGGAGCAAGCGGGCGTGAATTATCAGTGGCATGAGGTGAATGCCGCTCATGCGTTTCTGCGGGACGAGGGGCCCCGTTATGATCCCGCGCTGGCGGCGCAATGCTACGGGCTAGCGCTGGACCTGTTCCACCGGCGGCTGCGCTAATCTTTCGAAATTCCGATTTCGCTCGCCGGGATGAATCGGATAGGATTAGTAACCGGAGCACTTATGCGCAACCTACTCTTCACTACGCTTTTGGCCGTCTCAGGCTTGGTCACCATCCCTTCCTTTGCTGCCGACAATATGAACTTCGCGAAGCATTGGGCCAGCTCTGCCGCCCTCACCCTTGCCGTTGCGGAGGCTATGCCAGCCGATGGCTACGATTTCGTTCCTCCCTCCACGGTGGAGCCGAAAGAGATGTCCTTCGGGGCGCTGATGGTTCACATTGTGCAGGCTGATTTGAATTACTTCGGGCGCGTTTCGGGTGAGAAGGGCCCCGCTAAGCCGGCCACCATGGACAAAGCCGCGGTTGTGGCCTATATGAAAGACGGCCTGGCGTTCTGCACCAAGACCGCTGCCTCCCTCAGCGACGATCAGCTAGCGAAGATGTATGGCCCCGAAGGCAAGCAGATGTACGGTATGGAAACGATGTGGGGCGGCTTTACGCATATGGCCCACCATCGCGGACAGGCTGAGGTGTATCTGCGGTTGAAGGGCGTGAAGCCGCCCACCTATACGTTCTAACGGCGCGCAGGCTAACATTCAGGTTGTGGCTGTACACGCTCCGAATCAATCGTACTCGCGTGAAAATGTCCGGCGCATGCTTGAAGTTTCCGAGCGCCAGTTAAAAAGCTGGGAGCGCCAGGGCCTGATTACGGGCGGCGTGGAATTTTCGTTCGCGGATATTCTGGCGCTGCGCACGCTGTTGATGCTGCGCGAGAAACGCATTCCCGTTAGCACGATTACGCGCGTGATAAGGTCGCTACGGGACAAGTTGGCGCATGTGCAGCGGCCGCTTTCGGAGTTAAAGTTCACTTCCGAAGGCCGCACGGTGACGGTGCAGTTGGCGGGCGGAAAGATGAACGCGCTGACCGGGCAACTGCTTCTGAATTTTGATGCGGTGGGGCGCGGCGGCCCGGCCACTTTGCTTTCGAAACCCAAGCCTACGCGCGCGGTGAATGACCGTGAAGCGGAGGGATGGTTCCAGCAGGGCCTGACGCTGGAGGAGACCGGCGCGCCCCTGGATCAAGTGCTGGCGGCTTATCAAAAGGCAGTGGACCTGAACCCGCATGCGGCCGGTGCGCTGGTCAATTTGGGAACGCTGTATTTCCGGATGGGGAAGCTCGCCAAGGCGGAACGGTTGTATCGCCAAGCGGTGGATTCAGACCCGGAGTATGCGCTGGCGGAATTCAATCTTGGCAATCTATACGATGAACAGGGCGATGCCAGCCGGGCCCGCGATCATTACCTGGCGGCGCTGAAATTGAATCCGCGCTATGCGGATGCTCTGTTTAACTTGGCGTTGGTTTCGGAACAAACGGGGGAGCAGATGCGCGCGGTGCGTTACTGGAGCGAGTATCTGAAGCTGGACGCCAGCAGCTCATGGGCGCAGGTGGCGCGCAAGCAATTGGACCGCTTGAAGCAGGCCTCCGTGGTGCCCGCGCGTTAAACGGCACGGCTGCTATTCTGAAGTGAACCGAAGCATGTCCAAGATTTCATTAGCTTTTCGCTGTTTTTTCGCGCTGTTGTCTCACGGGCAGCTTACGCCGGAGTTAATGGCGGAATTGGGTTTGTTTCGCAAAAAAGAGGAAAAGCCCGCGCCGCCGCCTGCGCCCGTTGTGAAGGTTTCCGATGGTGCGCTCCAGATGCTGGGGATTCTGCAGCGCGATGGGCGTCTGCTGGATTTTTTCCTGGAAGACATAGCGCCGTATAGCGATGAGCAGGTGGGGTCGGCCGCGCGTTCCATGCACGGGCCTTGCCGTGAGGCTTTGAACCGCTATTTCACAATTGCACCGGTGATCGATGGCGTGGAAGGAACGTTTGTGCAAGCGCCTTCGAAAGATCCGGCCACGGTGAAATTTCTGGGGAACCTGCCGGCCACCCCGCCTTCGGGAGGCGTGCTGCGGCATCGGGGCTGGGCTGTAAAAGATGTACATCTTCCGGCGCTCGGGCCCAAGCAGAACGTAACCGTGCTTGCGCCCGCCGAGCTTGAAGTGGAGTAGGGGTTGGGCGATACGCGCTTTGTAGTTGGAATCGATCTCGGGACAACGAACTGCGCTCTGGCGTTTGCGGATCTTACGTCCGCGAGTGATGGGGTGCGCGCGTTTGCGATTCCGCAGACCGTGAACCCTGGCGAAATTCGTGCGGAGCCGCTGCTGCCTTCGTTTCTGTATCTGCCGGGAGTGAATGAGTTTCCGGAAGGCTCCGTGCCGGCGCGGTTGGTGGGGGAGTTGGCGCGCAAACGGGGCGTGGAGAATGCCGGGCGGCTGGTGGCGTCTGCTAAGTCATGGTTGTCACATGCCGGGGTGGATCGCACGGAGGCGATTCTTCCGGTAGCCGCGCCCGAAGGTGTGGAGCGTGTTTCGCCGGTGGCGGCTTCGGCGGAATATTTGCGGCACTTGCGCCAGGCTTGGGAGCAGGCTCATCCGGAAGCGCCGCTTTCGCGGCAGGAAGTGATTGTCACTGTGCCCGCTTCGTTCGATGAGGTGGCGCGCGAACTGACTTTGCGTGCGGCGGCGGAGGCGGGCTTGGGTGAACCCACTCTGCTGGAAGAGCCGCAGGCGGCCTTTTACGCGTGGGTGGGGAGACACGAAGACTGGCGGGAGCGGGTCAATGTGGGTGACCGCATTCTGGTGGTGGATATCGGCGGCGGCACCACGGATTTCACCATGATTGCGGTGACGGAAAGCCAAGGCTCGCTGCAACTGGAACGCGTTGCTGTGGGCGAGCATATCCTGCTGGGGGGCGACAATATCGATCTGGCCCTGGCGCGAACGGTGGGTGCGAGGCTGGGCCGCATTAGCGCGGCTCAGTTGCAACAGCTTTGGGCCAATTGCCGTGTGGCGAAAGAGCAGTTATTGAATCCGGAGTTTACCGGGACGGAGGTGCCGGTCACGATATTGGGCCGCGGCACGGGTTTGGTGGGCGGTACGCTCAAAGCCGCTCTGACGCGCGCCGATGTGGATCAGGTGATGGAAGGCTTCTTCCCGATGGTGGAGCGCACGGATATGCCGGCCAAGCAGACGCGGGCGGCGGTGCAGGAAATCGGCCTGCCGTACGCGACCGATGCAGCGGTCACGCGGCACTTGGCGCGGTTCCTGAGCGCGAATGGATTGGCGCTGCCGACACATGTGCTGTTCAACGGCGGCGTGCTGCATGCATCCGCCGTGCGTGAGCGCATTTTCGAAGTACTGCGGCATTGGGGCGCGGCGGCGCGTCCTCTGGAAGGCGAGGACTTGATGCAGGCGGTGGCACGCGGAGCCGCGTATTACGGCATGGCCCGCCATGGCCGCGGCATCCGGATTCGCGGCGGCATTCCGCGCTCTTACTACGTGGGCATTCAAAGCTCCGTGCCTGCCGTGCCCGGTTTCGCGGCACCGGTGCGTGCGTTCACGGTGGCGCAGTTCGGCATGGAAGAAGGTAGCGATATTCGCATTCCGGGGCGCGAGTTTTCGCTGGTGATCGGCGAGCCAGCGGAGTTTCAGATCTTTTCCTCCGCAATTCGCAAAGACGATGCGCCGGGCACCATGATTGACGATTTGACCGAAGAGTTGGAGGAGTTGCCTTGCATGGAGGTACATTTCCCGGCTTCGAGCGGCAGCCACGAACGAGTGCGCGTGAGCTTCGAAACGGTGGTGACGGAGACGGGCCTGTTGCAGCTCTGGTGCGTGGCGCCAGACGGCAGGCGATGGAAGCTGGAGTTCAATGTGCGTGAGCGTGTGGCGGCATGAAGGTCGGAATCGACCTCGGGACAACTAATTCCGCGCTCGCATATATCGAGCCGCTGGACGCGGAAGATTCGCTCTTCCCGCCGGTTCAGATTTTTCCCATCCCGCAACTGGTGGGGGCTTCGCGCGTGGAAGCGAGGCGCACGCTCCCTTCGTTCCTGCTGCTGGAGGAAGGCGAACCGGTAGGTGTGTTCGCGCGGGACCAAGGCGCGTTGGTACCCACCCGGCTGGTGCATTCGGCGAAGAGCTGGCTGTCGAATGACGCGGTGGACCGCACGGCGAAGATTCTGCCGTGGGATTCGCCGGAAGCGGGCCGGGTGCTTTCGCCGGTTGAGGTGTCGAGCCGCTTTCTCGCGAAGATCCGGCAGGAGTGGGACGCTTCCGGACGAGCCCCGTTGGCGGAACAAGAGATTGTGCTGACGGTTCCGGCGTCTTTCGATGAAGAGGCGCGTGAGCTGACGGTACGCGCGGCTTCGGAGGCCGGGCTGCCGCATGTGGTGCTGCTTGAAGAGCCGGCGGCGGCGTTTTATTCGTGGATCTCGCACAATCTTGCACAATCGCGCCGGAAACTTTTCGACGGGCAGATTGTCCTGATCTGCGATGTCGGCGGCGGCACCAGCGATTTCAGTCTGATTCGCGTGAGCCGCGATGGCGACAAGATTGAGTTCACGCGCACGGCCGTGGGCAAACATTTATTGCTGGGCGGCGACAATCTGGATCTGACACTCGCCTGGCTGGCGGAGCAGAAGCTGGGGGCGCAGTTGAGTATCCGGCAGCGCAGCGGCTTGCGGCGGCAGTGTTCGGCGGCGAAAGAAGTGCTGCTCGCGGATGAGACGCGCAAGAGTGTCGAGATTACGGTACTGGGTAG
>JBBROT010000230.1:0-6026 GCA_038229155.1 Bryobacterales bacterium
ATCCAGACGGTTGAACATTTCAGAAACCGCGCGAACGCCACCGTAAGATTCGCGGCTATATTCGCCCAGCGAAGATAGTTTTTGACCGATGATGCCGGCGATCTTCGAAATGATTTCCGGCGAGATCTGGTCAAGATTTGCCATGCGCAGTGCCACGTCGGAACGCATGCCTGGCGGAAGTGACACCAGCAGAGCCGCTGCCTGTGCTGAGCTCAAATGGGAAAGAATCAATGCGATGGTTTGGGGATGTTCGCTATGTATGAACTTTGCAAGCTGCTGCGGGTCGGCTTTGTGCAAAACGTCGAAGCTGGCCACATCCGAGCCCAGTACCTTCACCAGGCGCAGGTAAATTTTCTTCGACGCTTCCGGCCCGAAAGCGTTTTGAAGCATTTTCTTGGCATAGTCCAAGCCGCCTTTCACCGCGAATTCGCGGCCCGAAACCAACTGGTGAAACTCTTCCAAAACCGCTTCGGCCTGCTCTGGAGAAACGGATTCCAGCCGGGCGATTTCGCGGCTTACCAGGTGAACTTCGTCTTCACTTAGATTCTTCACCAGCTCAGCGCTGGCGTGCTCGCCCAAAGAAATCAGCACGATGGCTGCCCGGCGCGGGCCGGATAACGCGGGAGTCAAGTTTGCGGTCAAAGTACCCCCACCTCCTTCTCCGCCAGCAGGCCCTTCAGCACATTCGTTGGACCCGTGCTGTCGGTCTTCAGCGTCTCGCGCAAATCGTTAACCAGAAGCTCAGCCTTCTTCGTTTTGACCACGGTTAGTTTCGGTTGTTCCGCAATCTCCCCATCCAGCTGCTTCTGAGCCGCCTCGCGCGCCGCCAGCTTCGCGCTTTCGGGTTGCGGCACGTCGCCTGTCAGGGCATGCTGAGTTGAAGCCGCATCGCCCGGTTGAGCTCCTTTCATGCTGGTAGGCTTCTTCTTTTTGCGAAGCAGCAGAAACGCGAGCCCGAAAAATAGCACCACCACCACCGCGCCCACAACCGCGGCGATCATGGTAGAGCGGCCGTCCACCAGCAACGGTGCCAGCCATTTGGGAACGCGCGGGTCCGCTAACGGAGCGTTCGGACCGATTTCTGTCGGAGGTTCCGCGCTTAGCGTGGATTCAAAAGCGAGCGTTTCCACCACCAGTAGATCGCCCCGCTCCGTACTAAGGCCCGCAATCCCGTTGACCAGTTCGCGGATCGTCTTCAATTTCTCTGGCGTAGGCGGCACTAGTACGCGCTTCATCTTCTTGCCCGCGCCTTCCCACTTCAATTCGTGGTCCACCAGAACGGAAAGTGAGATGCGCTTCACGGTACCTTGCGGAATCTTGGTATGGCGAACTACGCGGCTGGTCTGGAAGGTAATATTTTCAGTCTTCCGGGAAACACCATTCGCGCCGTAGCCAGTGCGGCCGGGCGGACGCGGCAAGTTGGACGCCGTTCCCGGTGCGCCGGAACTGACAGCCGGGGAAGACGCATCTTCCGTCTTCTGCGACGTGACCATCACAGATTTATTCGGGTCGAGAGTTTCTTCGCTCTGTTCGCCGCTGGTGAAATCGCAATCCACGGAAACGCCGGTGCGGAAACGCCCCGCTCCCAGCAGAGGTTCCAGTGTGGCATTCACCTTAGCGAGCAGATTGTTCTCCAGCTTCTGCTTGAACTCCAGAGTTGCGTCCGAAGGCTGCTGCCCATCTGAATCCATGCCTGGGCGCTTCGGCAAGCTCAAGAGGTTTCCACGCGTATCCAGCAGCGTCACCGCTTCGGGCGTCAAACCTTCCACGGCGCTCGCGATCATGTTGGTAAGTGCCGCAACATTCTGTGGTGAGAGTTTCGCGCCGGGCCGCAGCCGCAAAATCGCGCTCGCCTTACCGGCTTGCCGCGATTCCAGAAATACCGAATCCTTGGGAAACGTCAAGTGAACGCGCGCCTGCTCCACCGAGGAGAGCGACATGATCGACCGTTCCAACTCGCCTTCCAGCGCGCGGCGATAGTTCACATGCTCGGCGAATTCCGTGGCACCGAAATTTGTCTTATCGAATAATTCAAAGCCGATTCGTCCGCTCTTCGGCAGCCCCGCCGAAGCCATCTCCAGCCGTAATTCCGCCACGCGCGAAGAAGGCACCAGCACCGTAGTGCCGTTTTCCGACAGCCGGAAATCCGTGCCGGCTTCCTTCAGCTTCTGCACCACGGCTCCCGCGTCTTCCGGCGCAAGGTTGCTGTACAGCGGTTTGAAATCCGATTCCTTCGACCAGCGTGAAAGCGAAACCATCCCCGCAACCGCCAGCAGCGCGGCGCAGACAATCGCGATCCGCTGCCGGACAGACAAAGATAGGATCAGTTGACGAATCTGGGCGACCGCTCCCATTTACATCTGCATCCGCATTACTTCCTGGTAGGCCTGTACAACTTTATTTCTCACCTGAAGGAATAGTTCCAGCGAAAGCTCCGCGCGCTGCCCGGCAAGCGCGGCCGTATGCAACTCCTCCGTCTCGCCCGTCAGAAAGCTGTTCACCGCGGTCTTCGCGTCCGTTTGCCGCTGTTCCACGCCCGCGATGGAACTGGCCAGCAGATTCTGAAAATCCTGCCCAGAACCGGCGGTCGCGCCAGCAACGGGAGCGAGCGCGGGAAGTGCAATGTGGGACGATATCGGTGCGATCATGGCTACCGGAACAGATCGATCGACCGCTGGATCATATCTTTGACCGCGGATATGGCCGCCACATTCGCTTGGTAGGTTCGCGATGCGCCGATCAAATCCACCATATCTTCAGCGGGGTTGATGCGAGGCATCGCGACATAGCCGTCTACATCCGCGTCGGGATGACCCGGCTGATAGCGCTTTTCAGGCTCGCGCATGTCCACCGTGATTTCGGAAACGGCGACGCCCTGGTTCTGTTGCTGCAATTGCGCCGCGAAAACGGAATGGAAAGGCTTTTCCGGAGCCTGTGTTTCGAAGATGGCGTCTTTGCGCCGGTAAGGGCCGCCTTCCGGGGTTCGTGTGGTCTCCGCGTTGGCGAGATTTTCCACCAGCAGTTCCGCGCGCGTGCGTTGCGCCTCCATGCCGGAAGCGCTGACCGAGATTGCCGAAAAAAGGCTCATCCGGCCTTGCCTTCCTGGATGGCATTCCGGATATCGCGCACCTGACTTTTCATCAGTTGCGCGGCAAGATTGAAGCGAAGCGCATTCTCCGATAGGAGCCGCGCCTCGCGATCGATGCTTACGTTATTGCCATCGTTCTTTGTCTTGAGACCGAGCACTTCTTCCGTGCGCGGGAGGTGTGAATCTAGGGCACCCTGGTATTCCGCTTGGAAATCGATATCGCGCGTCCGGAAACCGGGAGTGTCCGAATTGGCGATATTTGAGGCCACCAGCTTCTGGCGAACACTCAAAAGATCCATGTAGCGTTCCAGGCTTCCGCCCAGCCGGTCAAACATGCCATGGTGAAATGCATGTTCCTGACCATCGGTTTATCTAATGGATTGTTGGGTTTACGAAATTCTTTACCGGCATTGTTTCGTCGTCGGCAAACATTTGCCGCGCCTCAACCAGCCAGTTCCCACGAAGTGAAGAGCGGTTGCGAGGGATGGCTATAGAGGGATGAATTCTCCAGCTTCTGCAAACTCTCCGTGATGGTAGCCCGATGAGCATACATGGCTGACCGCGCCTCGCGGAGGATCGACATGACAGAGGCGATCTCGCCCTCCTCCACACCGGCTTTTATCACCTCGTCTAATTGCCGCAAAGACGACTCCGCGGTCTCGAGTGAACCCGATTGCGATACGGAAAGAACATTGAGTGCCGCCGTAGTAAGTGTCACTTGTTTTGATTGTTGGCGGTTTGCTGAGCCAGAAAAAGGCCGCTCAGTACGTTATAGCTTTGCTCAAGCGCCGCCACTCGCGCATCCGCGCGTGCCAGTTGGGCCTGCAGGTTCGTCCTGAGCAGATCCACGCGGGCCTGACTTGCATCGATCCGCGCTTGCTGGGCCGTTGCTTGTTCCTGAAGCGCCGTACCGGCCTTGGTAAGCGTCCCGGTGGTCCCGTCTTGGATAGACGAAAGAACATCGGTTGCGGATTTGAGAAAACCGCCCGAAGTGGCATTACCCAAGAATGCTGAGACCGCGTTCAAGTTGCCTGAGGCGGCTGTGTTGAACGCCGCCGCGTTGTACAAAAGGTGCCCCTTGCCGTCGAATGTAATGCCCAAGTCGACCAATGACGAAAGTGTTCCGCCTCCCGAGGAGTAAGTACTCAACGAGCGCAGCTTCACTCCCAGTTCGGCTATCAAGCTGTTGCCGGTGAGTGCCCCGCCCGCCTTACCTCGATTCTTTGCCAGTTCATCTGCCGCCGCGTTGAATGAATTTACCAATGCGCTAAGAGCGTTTCCGATCGAGGCGCCCTGCCTGGTAACGGTGATGTTGGAAGCAACCCCCGTCGCGCTCGGTGCCAGAAGTTCCGCCGTTACGCCGGGTGCCAGAGTGATGGTTCGCGAATTGGATTGCACGGCAGCCGGCAGGCCGTTCACCTTGTAGGTGGCTAGAGTTCCCGTAACATTGGTACTTAGTAAATCCGTTGTGCCGTCATTGATCTGCACTGTATTTGCGCCCAGCTTGGTGCTCTGAACGCTCAGCCGGTAATCCGGCACAATCGTTGACCCGATGTTCACCAGCGAAGCCTGCACGTCAAGTCCGGGTGTGGTGTTCAGTGCGGAAACAAGCGAATTCAGCGTATTGGCGGCGGGTGTAATGGTTGTTGCAAAACCGTTGATCTGTACCGTATAGGAAGAGGCTGCACTTATATTCTGCGTCGCCGGGTCTGAGACCCGCGGCTGCGAGTTCACGCTGGAAGTATTCGTAAATCCGCCCAGGCTCACCACCTCAATCGAGTATGAAGCCGGTACGGCTCCAGTTGCCAGACTCACCCGTGCAATTGCCGCATCGGACACCGAAGTGGTGAGCGAGCTGAGCCCAGTAGAGTTGCCCACGTTCTGCAGCGCCGTTTGGAGCGATGAAAATTTCGATTGGAGTGTAGCCACCTCTCCCGATTGATCGGCAAGCGCATTCTTGTGGTTAGTGAGCTGTGAGATCGGCAACGACGCAATCGCAACCGCACGAGTGATCACCTGCTGGAAATCATTACTGAACCGGCTGGTGCCCGTGAAGATCGCGCTGCTTGAGGTGCTCATTCGATTGTTCCTTTACTCGCATTCGAAAAACAGTCGATGCGGCAACCATCCGGCGTGTGCCGGGATAGTTGCCGCATCGTTCACTTACTACCGGTTACTATCCCTTCAACAAGCTCAAAATGGCCTGAGGAGCCGAGTTCGCTTGAGCGAGTGCGGCGATGGAAGCCTGCTGCAACACTTGCGCCTTGGTCAGATTGGCGGCTTCCGCGGCGGTGTCCGTATCCCGAATGCGCGATTGCGCAGCGGAGAAGTTGGTGATTTGCGTCTGCGCCAGATTCACCGCATAAGCCAGTTTGTTTTCGCCCGCGCCGACTCGGCCCTGGATGAGCCCAATATTCTGAATCGCGGTGTTGAGAGTGGTAAGAGCAGCCAGGGCATTGCCCGTGCTGGATGCGGCTGCCGAAGCTGCCGTCACCGCTTGCGAACCCAGAGCGGAGAAAGCGCCGCCCGATGTACCGGCCACAGCGGTTTCCACCACACTGAAGGCGTTCGAGCTTTGGAACTGAATGTCGTTACCGGACAGTCCCTTGATCGCGTTAATGCCAGATCCCGCAAGCTGCGTGTTGATCGCCGTCAGCGCCGAAGCCTGGGTTGCGCCGGTGGTGGAATCCAAAGTCAAGTTGTAGGATTTGCCCGCGTTTTGCACCGTGAAAGCTTCCGCGGTGCCCACTACCGCGGCAAACGTGGAGTTCAGGTTGATATTACCCGTGTTGATTGTGCTTGCGTTCGTGGTCGCCGTCGTGTTGCCGGCCGACGCGGCCGCCGCTTTCACATCGAAAGCCGTCGCGCCGCCGAAGCTGACTTGTCCGTTGCTGCCACTGCTCGCGGTGATGCCGTAAGCCTGCAAGCTGTTGTTGAG
>JBBROT010000231.1:0-6018 GCA_038229155.1 Bryobacterales bacterium
GTCTCATCCTGGCGGGCTCGGCCGGTTTCGGGTCCGAATCCATGCTTGCCGAGCAGCACGACCGCGTAACGGTGACTGGCTATGTCGGTGATGCTGAATTGGCCCGGCTCTATGCCAGAGCGTCCATTTTCGCGTTCCCGTCGCTCGATGAAGGCTTCGGCATGCCGGTTCTGGAAGCGATGAGCGCGGGCGTGCCAGTAATTACCTCGAACCGCAGCGCCCTGCCAGAAGTAGCGGGAGATGCCGCCATCCTGATCGACCCGGAAAATACCGCTGAACTGGCTGACGCGCTGAACAACCTCGCGGAGAACAGCAAATACCGCGCGGAACTCGCCGGGCGTGGCGCAATCCGCGCAAAACTGTTCACCTGGGAACGCGCGGCACGCGAAACATGGGCCGTTTACCGCGAACTCACCGGGTCTACTTCTCTTCCTCTACCGCGATCTTGAGAGCCTTCAAGAATCGCTGATCCTGCGTGGTAAAACGCATCTTGCTAGAGGAAAGTTTCACGTCTTCAGCCGGCAGCGCGGGTGTTTCGTTCTCTTCTCTCTTGTTGAACCCGATCGTCGCTTCCAGCACCAGGAATACGTCGAATCCCGCGTGCTTGATCTCGCCAATGGCTTCCGCGATACGCTCGGAATCCGACAGGGAATCATTGATCGCGTTTCCAAGATCATGCATTAACGTTTTCAGACGATCTTCCATGTTGACGGTACTCCCTTCCTCTTTCGGATGCGGCCCTCGGTCTTGCGGTTTCAAGATGCTAATCAGTAGTGATTGTACTGCATTCATAATCTACTATCGGTGCGTCCTGGGAAACACTTTAGGGTGCAGTCACACTTCCTTTGCACGTTGTTACGATGGATCTATGTTCAAAAAGAACATCGCGGGCCAGGCGCGCCTGTTTGTCCGCCATGTAGTGCCCGCGGCTGTCCGTCCGGTCCACACGCTCTGGCATGAAGTGGTCGGGTTTCTGTTCGTGGTGCTGGCCATTTTTATCGGCGGTGCCGGCTTCCGCGCCTGGGCCCAATATAAGGGCGACCCCGCGGAGTTCCTGAAAATTGCCCTCTCCGCCTGCTTCGCCATTGTGCTGGCGGGCTTCGGCATCTCATCGTTCCGCAAAGCGCGCAAGATCTCGCGATCATGAACCCCGCCGCGCCCCCCGACGCCGAAAAGCCTGGCCAATTCCCATACACCCGCGGCATTTTCCCCGAAATGTACCGCACCCGCCCCTGGACCATGCGCCAGTACGCGGGCTTCGGAACCGCCGAGGAGAGCAACCGGCGCTATCGTTATCTGATCGGCCAGGGCACCACCGGCCTTTCCGTCGCCTTCGACCTGCCCACCCAAATGGGCATGGATTCCGACCATCCCCTGGCTGCGGGCGAAGTGGGCCGCGTCGGCGTCGCCATCTCCTCCCTCGCCGATATGGAGCGTCTCTTCGCGGGAATTCCCCTCGCCGAAGTGTCAACCTCCATGACCATCAACTCCACAGCTTCCACACTCCTCGCGTTCTATGTGCTGGTCGCCCGCCAGCAGAGTGCGGACCCGCGCAAGCTCTCCGGCACCGTCCAGAACGACATCCTCAAGGAATACATCGCGCGCGGGACCTACATCTATCCCACCCGCCCCGCCATGCGCATCATTACCGACCTCTTCGCCTGGGCCGCGCGCGAAGTTCCCGAATGGAACACCATCTCTATCAGCGGCTATCACATCCGCGAAGCCGGTTCCACCGCCGCGCAGGAACTCGCCTTCACCTTCGCGAATGCCATCGCTTATATTCAGGCCGCCATCTCAGCGGGTCTTGCCGTCGATTCCTTCGCGCCGCGCCTGTCCTTTTTCTTCAACGCCCACAGTAACTTTCTCGAAGAGATTGCCAAGTTCCGGGCCGCTCGCCGGATCTATGCCAACCTGATGCGCGATCGCTTCGGCGCCCGGGAGCCGCGGTCCTGGAAGCTGCGCTTTCACACGCAAACCGCCGGTTCCACCCTCACCGCCCAGCAGCCAGACGTGAATATCGTGCGCACCACGCTCGAGGCGCTTTCCGCCGTGCTGGGCGGCACGCAATCGCTCCACACCAATTCTCGCGATGAAGCCCTGGGCCTGCCCACGGAAGAATCCGCCCGCATCGCGCTGCGCACGCAGCAGGTCATCGCGCATGAAACCGGCATCGTCGACGAGCCCGATCCCCTCGGCGGCAGCTATTACATTGAAGAACTAACGAATCGCCTGGAACGGGAAGCGCTCGAATACATACAACGCATCGATGCCATGGGCGGCACCCTGCGCGCCATCGAACGCGGCTATATCCAATCGGAAATACAGAACGCCGCCTACGCCTTCCAGACCAAGGTGGAGCGCGGCGAACAGATCATCGTCGGCGTTAACAAATATCAGACGGAGGGCGGCACCGCCGTGCCCACATTCCGTATCGATCCGTCGCTCGAACAAGCACAAATCGCGCGGCTCCGTGAAGTTCGCGCCTCCCGAAGCGCAGGTGAAGTGGCGCGGCTCCTCTGCGCCATTCAGACTGCCGCGCGCGGCACCGAAAACCTGATGCCGCACATTCTGGCCGCTGCTGAAGCTTACGGTACCGTGGGTGAAATTGCCGATGCGCTCAAATCGGTATTCGGCGAATACAAAGACGCCGCGTTCGCATAGAAGCTTGCCACCGCCGGTGTATCCCGCAGTCCCAGCTTGTGCATCAGGCGGCCCACATGGTCTTCATCATAGTGAACGCCGAACCGGCCTTCGATGACCGAAGCCAGCCGTGCCGTCGTCCAACGGTCAGTGTTGTACCCCGACGCTCGCGCACCATCCCGGTAGATCAGCACAATTTCACCTAGCTGTTCGGGAGTTAGGCGGCTGGGGCGGCCCGTCGCTCTGCGTTTGCGCAGCGATTCCACTCCCTGGCGTGTCAGGGCATTGTGCCATCGCGATGTGGTGGTGCGGCTAACACCATACATGCGTGCCACTCTTGCCTGTGATGTTCCGGTCAGCAACTGTTGAGCTGCTGCTAACCGTCTACGTTCCATTTCTTCGCGTGTAAGAGCGCTTTCGGAAGCGTTCATCGTTTACGCGCGTACCAACAACCAGAGCACTGCCAGAATAACACGAAAACATAAACACGCAATCGTGTTGTTTGCCGAAAAAGCCTATTCGGCGGTGACCGGTTCCGGTTTCACCACATCCTTCACTGTCGCGGCGATGCTTCCGATTACCGATCCGATGGCACCCGCGGCCGAATCCAGCACGCCATGCTTTTCGGCGTGATTCTCAGCCTGCGGCTCACCCGCAACCGCTGCCGGCTTCAACCCTTCGCGCAATTCCTGCGTCCGTGCGCGATGCGCCATCTTACGCTTTCGCTGTTTGCCAAAGCGTGCTTTATCTCCATTCCGGGCCGACATAATCTTCTTAGGTTACCAATATAATGGGCGTTGGCAAGGGCGCACCCTCCGGGTTTTGTTCCCCCGCAAAGCGGTTCCGCCAAAAACCTGTAGGCAGTTCCGCAACAACTGCCCCTTGCTACCCCCGCGTTCACCACGTGGCAACGAGTGACGGCATCCACGATAACCTGAAGGGAGGAGTGCAGATCATGGCAAATCTCGATTGGTCACAATGCCCAGCCGTGGAGAGCGTACCCGGTCGCCGCAGCGGCGCATGGGTATTTAAGGACACCCGGATGCCGGTCGCTACCGTTTTTGAAACCTCGAAGTGGGCTCCAGCATAGACGAAATCGTCGAGCAGTACGTTTGTCACTCGGGAACAGATTCAGACCGTGCTTGAATTTGCTGCCCGGAACCTTGATGCGCCGCGAGTTCCCATCGGTGCCGGTGCGGCTGATGCGCATTCGGAAACTGATCGACAAACGGCGAAGCCCGCACGTACGCAGCCGACCTCCTGAACGTTGGCCGCTCAACGCTTTACAGGGTGCTCGCTGAGCCAACGTAGATCGCTCAAAAGTCAACTACGCAATTTACTTCTGGTCAGGATCGGCCCGTTTCCCTCTCGGTCGCACCACTTGCGGCTCTGCGTTTCCTGTTCTACGTTCAATCATCCGCCTGAGCATGTGATCGAGCATCCTCAGAAACTCCAAGAGAAACATGTTGGCCTCCTTTCCGCTAGATAAACCGAGCTCTTCCATGAACGAGCCATGCGTTGTAAATTCCGAGAAGTGCTCAAGCCGTCTCATTTCAAACTCGATAGCCCTCTCGTCTCCGGACTTCACTGCCCTATAGGCTTCCATCGCAAGTTCATATAACCAAGGAGCATCATCGCGCACCATACTGGCCGCCATGAGAATACCGACCGGATCACCGGGCACCCCCGAAAAGTGCATCATCTCTTCGAGCATCATTGGATGGAAACGACGCATTTTCCGCCGACCAATTGAATGCCCGGCATCAGCCAGTTGCGCCGCTACGCGCGACGGGAGCGCTTTCATTTCCTCGACAAGCTTTGCAACGGAACTGTCGCCTGTCTCGTCTGGGGTTTGTTTTTTGCCTACACCAGTCGTCAGCGAGTTTAGGAGCGGCGCTACGGCTGCCTTGAATGTCTCAATCTGAACTTTAACGACATCGGCGTCGAGTTCGACCCCCGGCACTCTCCGCGCGAGTTGACCGACCAATTTCGTCAGATCGCCTTCGCTGTCATCCATGTTCTGAAATTGATAGAACGGTCCGGCACTTACGCGACTTAGCGGCACGCCGAGCGCAATCCCGACAACAGGGGTATTTAGCTTGCCTTTTGCCACACCCGCCTCAAACAGTATACCGAGGTCGATTGCAATTTCTCCATCAAGCGCTTGTACCACTCATCGCCGAAGTCAATTCCATCGAGCCCCTTCTTGTCGGACGAGTGAAAGGTCTTGATCATTCCTGCGCTAACGCTCCTGAGCAGCTTGCTAAATGCCTCCGCCAGCTGCGCGTCCCGTGTATCGTGACTATGAACACAAGTGGAGCCCCCGCCGTCGTTGGCGAAGGCAAAATATCCGTCTCTGCAGGAGACGACTTCGGATGGGTTATTTACTCATTTCTGCTGTCCTTCATCATGCGGTTGTAACACAGTAAACCGCGCCAAAAGGTCTCCTTGTAATGTCGCCGTCAGTTCAGTCAAATTGGATACTCCCACATAAAGTATTTACATTGTAGCTATCAAGGGAAGCCCCATTACCGCCATGGTGACTTCCCCGGGCATCCGATGGCCAGCGCAACGTGATAAGCTCCGGCGTGACCTCAGTCTCACCCCGCAGATGGCTGATGATCTCGCTGGCGTTCTGGGCCACGGTGGTGAATTACCTCGACCGCCAGACGCTCTCCGTCGCCGCTCCCGTGCTGCGCGAGCAGTTCCACATGTCGAACGTGGAATACTCCCGCGTGCTCTTCGCCTTCCTGCTTGCTTATACCGTCATGAACGGTGTCTCCGGCCCGCTCATCGACCGGCTGGGCACTCGCCTGGGCTACGCGCTCTGCATCGCCTGGTGGAGCGCCGCCGCCATGCTGCACGGTTTCGCCCAGGGCGCTGTCAGCCTCGCCGCGTTCCGCTTCCTCCTCGGAATGGGTGAAGCGGGCAACTGGCCGGCGGCCGTCAAAGTGGTGGCCGAATGGTTCCCCGAACGCGAACGCGCCCTCGCTTCCGGCATCTTCAATAGCGGTTCAGCGGTGGGTGCGCTGCTCGCTCCACCGGCCGTCGCCTGGATACTGCTGCACTATGGCTGGCGCGCCGCCTTCGTCGCCATCGGCCTGGTCGGCTTCGTGCTTCTCGCCTTCTGGCTGCCCACTTACCGCACGCCTGCCGGCCAATCTGTCACCGCGCCCAAAAACAACCCGCCCGTCTGGACCCTGCTCCGCCACCGCTTCGTCTGGAGCTTCACCCTCTCCAAAGTCTTCTTCGACCCGGTCTGGTATTTCTACATCTTCTGGTTCCCCGAATATTTAAAAACCGCGCGCCACTTCGACATGGCCTCCATCGGCAAATTCGCCTGGATCCCTTTCCTGATCGCCGGCGCGGGCAACA
>JBBROT010000232.1:0-6017 GCA_038229155.1 Bryobacterales bacterium
ATTCCGAAAGTGGCGGCCTGTATACGCCACTGATCACGCAATCGCTTACGCCCGGGGATTACAGCGTTCTGATTTTTAATGAGGATTCGTTCGAAGGCGATTACACACTGCAATATACTTTCAAGCCCGGCGCGCCCCAACCCTGCGCGGTCCAGAACCTGAACGATGGGCAAACCGTGGGTGGCTCGCTTTCCGGCGAGACAAGCTGCCGCGTGGTGGAACTGCTGTCCGATTCTTACCGCTTCACGCTTCCCTCTGCCGCGACCGTCGATATCGGGCTCTCCTCCGGCGATTTCACCACGTTCCTGGAGATGCGCGATTCGAAAGACGGTCTGCTGACGTTCGGGGATCAGACGACGGAAGGCTTGAGCGCCCACTTCAAGGGCGATCTGGCGGCGGGAACCTACTTCCTTTATGCCGCCAGCGTAGATTTGCCTGGCAATTACAGCTTGAACGCCCAGTTCACTCCCAAGACCATTCCACCTTGCTCCGCGGTTCAGACTCTAGCGGTCAACACGGGTTTCGTCGGCAGGTTGGGGCAGGCAAACTGTACCGGAACGGCTGGAGAGCCGGTGGATTATTACCGGTTCACCACGACCGCCGCGGGAACGGTGGCAATTGTCGCGACCGCCGCCGAACTGGACAGTTTCCTGACTCTGACCGATTCTTCGGGAAAGGTGATACGGACGGACGACAACAGTTACGGCCAGGGCGACGCCCTGATTGTTCATCTCTTGAAGGCCGGTACTTACAAAGTGGAAGTGCGAAGTAGAAATGGCTTAAGTGCCAGCCGCTACCGGGTGGATCTGCTCTGGACCGCCGGTGCGAAGCCGCCTTTCTGTACCGCCACGGGAGTAAGAATCGGCGTTGTCAAAAGCGCTACTTTGACCTATACCGGCTGCCAGTATTACGACAATACTTTCGCGGATGTTTATCGGTTCGCCGTGCTGGACGGGTCAACGCCGGTGGAGATTACCGCGGCTTCCACGCAATTCGATGCTTTCCTGATTCTGACCGATGCCAAAGGCAATGTACTTTCCACGGACGACAACTCAGGCGGGGGGGCCGACGCGAAACTTCGCTTGCTGCTGGATCCTGGCGATTACTATGTGGTGGTGAAACCGGCCGCCGATCCCGGCGAATCGGGGATGTATCAACTTAGCATCCAGCAATAGCCTCATTAATACCGGCCGAAAATATCTGTAACTTATTCATTAATATTTCGTCTATAATGACAAAGGGATTAAGTTCTTTTAAGGTTCTGTACAAGTTGGTCCCGTTCCGCCGAGCTTGTTGGCTGGCGTGGAAATGGCGGGCCGGCCGGCAGGCGCACTCCTCCGAGCGTCTGCCGGTTTTTTATTGGGCGGGCACAGAAATAAAGGCCGGGCGCGTGGCGTAAAACAGCGCTTGACCGGGTACAAAGGGCAGTAATCTTTCCGCAACGCCGAAATCCAAAGCTGTCCTGAACACCTGAGCCGACCTTTGTTGGCCCCGGACCATCGCGCGCAACCGCTTCCGATGCACGTCGGGCGATTTGCCGTGGGCGGCGGCGCGGCCCGCGAGAATTCCGGTCGAAATAGCCCCCAGCATCCCGGACCCGGTGAAAGGATCGACAAATGCCGCGCTGTCCCCAGCCGCGTAGCAGGATTCCGGGTGGTCGGCCAAGCCGAATACCAGCGGGCCGGTTGTCAGCCATTCCATCGCGCGCTTCAGAGGCCGGATCCGTTCTTGCAGCGCGCGGCAGCTTTCCAAGTATTCATCGATCTGGAAACCGTTACGGCCCAGATTGGCTTCGGAGGCCACGCCGCACACGTTCGTCACGCCGCCTTCCACCGCGTTTACGCCCACGTAAGAGCCGCGAAAGAAAAACAGGCTCATCACGTCGTCAGTGGGCCCTTCGAAATGGGCCTTGAAGCCGAAAAGACGGTTTCCGGTTGTGCCCTTTGAATGCCGCCCATAGGCGAGCACGGCCCCTCGCATGGCGGCGGCCGATTCGCGATGCAGAGCGGCCCCGCAGTCCACTGCACCCTGGAGCAGAATGTGGTCCATGGCGTAGCGGCTAAGGCCTCGGGCCGGTTCGTGGAGCCGCCAGGATTTCGTATGCTTCCCGATGGAGAGAAAGACACGCCGCAATACGGCGGGTTCACGCATTTCGCATTCGCGCCAAATTCCGAGCCCATCCAGTAGAGCCGCCACTTCCGGCGAGAGAAATTCACCGCACACCTTGTGCCGGGGAAATTTGGACTTCTCGTAAATTGAAACGGCCGCGCCTTCCCGAAGCGCCGAAAGAGCGGCGCTGGTACCAGCCGGCCCGGCACCGATCACGGTGACATGCATTCCTATTCGATGCCGGAAGCCGTCCGTTGTGTGGCGGAATTTAAGCCTTTCCGCGCCCGGGGGTCGCCGGGAGTCTGCTCCAGGGCACCCTGCCACGCGGCGATGGCGATATCTGCTTTACCGGCGATGGCAGCGCGCTTTCCAAGTGCGTCCAGCACCGGGCGGGGATAAGACGGTGGCTCGGTATAACGCAAGGCACGTTCATGTGTCCCAGCCTCCGCCAAGAGCTTTAGCCCCTTTTCGGTATGCTTTTGCGCGACGGCGATTTGCCCGGCGAGTTCCTCAAGGGCCACCTTCAAAGGCGGCGGTACCGGCTTATCCACCTTGGCCGGAAATTCCTTCAGCGCGGCCTCCATCAACTTGTATTCGCCGCGAGCTTTTCTGGCGTTGCCTTTGTTCGCATAGGCCACCCCCAGCGCCCAATGGCGCCAGGATTGTTCCCGCGGTTTGTCCAAAACGGGAAGCGTCTTGCCGTCCAGAATCGCATCCCATTTTTCGAACGTCACCAGCGTCCGCATCAGCCCGAACCAACCCATGCGGTAAGCCGTGTAGGAATCGTCCAGGTCCGCTGCCTGGCGAGGATTTTCGGCGAACTCCATCAGACCGCGCGCCGCACTGACGGCTTCGTCATATTTGCCGTCAAAGCCATAAGTGGTGATCAGAAATTCGATGTTATGAGCGTGATGATAGTTCCCGTAAAGGGCATCGGCCTTCATATAGCCGATTTCATTCACAGCGGCATCCTGGAAGCTTTTCTCGCCTTCGGTCCACCGTCCGGTTTGCGCCCAGATATGGCCGGGCATGTGCAGCGCGTGAGGGATGTTGGTGACCAGTTGCGGATACCGTTCACAACTGGGCCAAGCCTCCGCCGCGAAGGTGGCACCCTCCCAACCGTGGATGATGTAGTGGTGCACGCCCGCATGACCGGGAAACTTCACGGCCAGCGCACGCAGCAGATTGACCGCCTCCATGGTGCCTTCACGCGGAGCGCGGTCCGGCAGCGTGTATCCGCGCATCAGGTGCAGCGCCAGATAGGTTCCCGCTTCCACTTCGTCCGGGTGCGCCGCAAGAACAGCGCGCAAGCCCGCGATATAAGCCTCGTTCGGATCTTTCGCTTGACGCCGAGCCGCGATGGACGCGATATAGAGCTTCTCCAGTTCCGTTGCCTTGCCTGAAACTTCACTCAGGCGAACTGCTTTCAAAGCCGCTTCCTGAGCGCGCAACGGTCCGCCCTTCAGTTCAGTTGGCTTCGTTTTTGCGCCCGGCTTGGCCGGAGTGTCGCGTTCCAGTTGATGCCGGGGCCGGTAATCGCCCGCCGCCACCATGGCAACGCCCCACCAGGGCATGGGCGCTTCAGGGTCAAGCGCGGCGGCTTGCAGAAAGCTTCGCTCGGCTTCGTTTGCCCAAAACGAATGCATCTGCGCCACGCCCTGATCGAAAAATTTCTGCGCTTCCGAGTTGGCGGTGGTGATGGCGAAGTGAATGTCGCCCTGGCCCTGCATCAGGTGCGCGGGTAAAGCGGGAGCGATGCTGCCCGGAGGCGGCGAGCACATGTCCTTTTCTTTTGCTGACTTAGTCTCCGCAGCGAAAAGCGCGGCGCACGCGAAAACCATCAGGGAAGCTTTGCGTATCATTTGCCCTCCAACTCGGCTGAAATCAAATCGCCCAACTGCGAAACCGCGTAGCCAGGACCTTCCACAATTCCGGCCAACCGCCCGGTGCGCCCAATCACCGCTGTTGCCGTGGTGTGCGTCAGTGAACCCTCTTCCGGAAAATAGAACATTCCGAACGATCGCGCCACCGTATCGATTGCCTCGGGAGTTCCCGTCAAAAAGTGCCAGCTTGCCGCGTCCGCATTCCAAAGTTTAGCGTATCGGGCCAGCACTTCAGGCGAATCGTGCAACGGATCGATAGTTATGGAGAGCAGAATGACGCGGTCGCCGAAGCGGCGCTGGAGCCGGCGGAAGTTCGCCGAAAGCCGTGGGCAAACATCGGGCAAGGGACACCGCGTGTAGATGAAATCGACGGCGACCACTTGTCCGCGCAACCCTGAAAGCGTGAAGGGAAGGCTCTGTTCATCCACCAGAATGAAATCCGGGATTGCGGCGCCGACGGCGGGGCGGGGCGGTTGCTCTCGCGGATACTCCGCTGCCGGTGCCGTTTTCTGAATATGCGAAATGGTGGAGCCGCGCTTCGAAACCGCCAGCCGGAAGCGAACGCGCGAACCGGGTTCCAGCGTGTTGAGCTGTTCCTGTTTCGCCGCCCCAAACTCCATTTGCATGGCGGGCATATAGCCCCGGATGTCGCGATGCGAAATCAACACGGCGCGCCGCTGCGTGTTCACGCGCAACACCATGCCGTCCACTTGGAAGTGCCGCGCGCAGCCGCTCAGCAGAAGCAAGAATGCGCTACAGCTTGCGAAGCACCATCGCGCTATTCTTGCTGCCGAAGGCGATGCAATTGGCGAGCGCATACTCGAAATCCAGCTTACGCGCAGTTTGGGGAATATAGTCGAGGTCGCACTCCGGGTCGGGATTTTCAAGGTTCACGGTAGGTGGCGCGATACCGTCGCGCATGGCCAGCAGGATCGCCGCAATGCCGGCCGCGCCGCAAGCGCCCTGAGGATGGCCAATCATGCTCTTGAGCGAGGAACCCGGCACCTTGAACGCATGCCGATTGAAAGCGAGCTTCATAGCACGCGTTTCGATTTTGTCGTTCAAACCGGTGGCCGTGCCATGGTAATTGATATAGCCGATGGCTTCAGGCGCAATGCCCGCCTCTTCCACAGCCATGCCGATGGTGCGGGCGGGTTCTTCGCCGCATTCTTCCAAACGAACCCGATGGTAGGCTTCGCAGGTGGACCCGTAGCCCACAATTTCACCATACACTTTGGCGCCCCGAGCCACTGCCCGCTCCCGCTCCTCCAGCACGAAGAACCATGCGCCTTCGCCCAAAACGAAGCCATCGCGATCCACCGAAAAAGGCCGCGAGCCGCGCTCAGGTTCCGCATTCCAACTGGTGGTGAGAATGCGCATCAGCATAAAGCCGCGCAGAATCAGCGGCGCGATGGGCGCATCCACGCCGCCGGCCAGCATGGTATCCAGCATGCCCGCTTGTATGTTCCGGTAAGCATAGCCGATGGCGTCTGTCGAGGAAGTGCAACCGGTGGAAACGATGTGGCTCATGCCGCGAAAGCCGAACCGCATCGAAATTTCGCTCGAAAGCGTGCCGATGGTGCCGGTGGGGATGGTGTACACACTGCACTGCTTGATCAGCCCGGCGTAATAGAGCCGGTACTGCTCTTCGGAAAATTCCTGGCTGCCGCCGCCGGAGCCGACAATCACTCCGACGCCGCGCAATTCCTGCCGCGACATACTCTTCCAATCGAGCCCCGCATCGGTTAGCGATTCGGTCGCGGCGGCCGTACCGAGCGGCACCACGCGCGAGACATGCGGACGGTCCTTCGGTTCCACCCAGGCTGTCTCGTCAAACCCCTTCACTTCTCCGGCGATTTGAACGGCATGCCCGGACGGGTCGAAGCGCGTGATTCTGCTGACGCCGCTCTTGCCTTGCCTGGTTGCTTCCCAAAAATTCTCTCTCCCGATTCCGTTCGGGCTGACCGCCCCAATTCCAGTGATCACGACGCGGCGTTTCATTTATCGATTTTGCGTTTTTTACTA
>JBBROT010000233.1:0-6017 GCA_038229155.1 Bryobacterales bacterium
ACACAATCTGGCGAACATTATGAATAAATTCCTGGCACTTCTCACCACCGCGATTTTCTGGCCTTCGGTCTGCGCGGCCGGACCACTCTATCTCTATACCTATCAGTTTGACCCGACGCCGCATTCGCTCGCCACTACCATCAGCTATCTGAGCGACGGGCTGATCGCTTCCGCCGGCAATCTGTATCCCGGCCAGACCACTGTCATCTCCGCGCCGGGCGTCGGGGCCACCCAGTATCCGGGCCTGGGGTCGGGCAACATTAGCCAATCCGGTTTTGCGCAAGCGTTCAATACCATCGGCGGTACGCTCGGTTGGATTTTTCAGGAAACCAGCGCCGTCATCAGCGGTACCGGTGTGTATCCCTTCTTAGGGGGGCAGCTTTCCGCTGGATTCAACGTAGATCCGGTGACGGGAAATGTGACGGTTCAACAATTGGCCGTGGCACCCCAGACATTTCGTTATCTTTCCACCTTTAATGCCACTCCGGGCAGCGCCGCAACGCAATTCTATTACGACAGTCCGGTTTTTCTTCCGGGTTTCAATGCGATCGATCCCAGCCTGGTGCAACTGGTCAGCCCTCCCGCGCCCGGCGCTCAGCCGGATACGCAAACGCAACTCTACGGCGCGGGAAACAGCGCGGAAGAGGGGTATTTCAAGACTGCCAATGGAACGGGCTATTTCTTCGTTGGGAACTTCACGAAGCCGTTCGATATTCCCGGCACGTACAACTTCACGTCCGCGAATATTCAAATTATCACCGGAACTCGGACTACAACTTACTCAAACGCCACTGGTTCACTCCAATTGCTGGTGCTCACCACTCCGGAGCCTTCCGTTTTTGCTATGGCCTCGGCGGGCCTGTGCGCAATCGCTCTACTGCGTGGAAAACGCAGATAAGGTACCCATTCGGCCCCTCTCCGCTCCTCCTGATTTGTGATGCTGGAAGAGACCGATGGAATGGATTGAGACGGCCCGGGATGCGCCCTATTTTCAGACCGAATCGGGATGCAGTTGGACGCCGGTGGGCCACAATGACGCCCTGACCTGGCCTACGCTTGAGGGCATTTACCGCCGCAAAGATACGGCCTCCGTTGAGCGCTACCTGGCGATGCTCGCTGGGCACGGCGTGACGGTGCTCCGCATCATGCTGGAGTACAACCATGGCGAGCATCGCTATCTGGAACGGCCCGCGGGCACGTTCAACACGCACATGGTGCGGTACTGGGACGACCTGCTGGGGCTTTGCGAACAACATGGCATTCGCGTTCTGCTCACGCCATTCGATACTTTCTGGCTACGGAAGCGCTGGAAGCATCACCCCTACAACCGCAAAAATGGCGGCCCCTCGCCCGCACTTCGGCGCATGCTGGTGGATGCGGGAACGCGCGATGCCATCAAGCGCCGGCTTGAGTTCGCAACGCGCAGGTGGGGCGGCTCCGGCGTGATTTTTGCCTGGGATTTGTGGAACGAGATTCATCCCGGCATGGCCGGGGATTCCGCCGAGCCGCTCTACGGCTTCATTGAAGATGTCGGCATGCACCTGCGCGATACAGAGCAGCGCGCGCACGGTCGCACGCATCCACAGACGGTGTCTCTCTTCGGGCCGATTGGGTTGCAGTATCCGCTGGCGAACGCAACCGTGGTGACGCATCCGTGTCTCGATTTCGCGAGCACGCATTTCTATGAAGAAGGGACTATAGATCATCCGCGCAACACCGTGGATGCGGCCATCAGCACCGGAGCAATCATGCGCGATGTTCTGACCCAGACCCCGCCCGGCCGGCCGTTCTTCGATAGCGAGAGCGGACCGATTCATTCCTTCAAAGACAAGCACAAGACGCTGCCCGCGGAGTTCGACGACGAATACTTCCGGCACATGCAGTGGGCCCATTGCGCCTCGGGCGGTGCGGGAGGCGGCATGCGCTGGCCTAACCGTACGCCGCATGTATTGACGCCGGGCATGCATCGTGCGCAACAAGGCCTGAGCGCGTTTCTGCCGCTGATCGATTGGCGTTGCTTCCGCCGCCGGAACTGGAATCGGGAAGTCGCGGTGGCTTCGCAAGCGAGTATCGCGGTGTGCGCTTGTGGAGACCAGCGGCAGGCAGTGATCTGGCTACTGCGCCGCGATGCGGTGGACGCGCGCAAGCAGGTGATGCGAAGCCCGTCCGCCGAAGCAGAAGTGACTCTGCCTTGCATGGAGCCCGGCCTCTACGACGTAACGCTCTGGGACACGCTTGCGGGCTGCACTCTGGAGCGGCGGTCTCTGGAAGTGACCTCAGCACTACCCACGCTGCATGCGATCCCGATCCCCGGCGACGTGGCGATCGCGATTACTCCCAAGTCACCATAGGCTTCAGTACACCGGCTTCGGGGTCCAGCAATTTCGGAAAGCTGTCCACGAGTGTGGTGGGCGTGAAGCGGTGCTCAATCCAGGGCGCGGTCAGGATCAGCCCGTCTTCTAAAGATTTTAGGACGCGGTCGAAATCCGCTTTCGTCGCATTGCGGCTGGAGAGCAGCGTGGTCTCGCGCTTATGAAAATCCGGATCGTTGAACGCGATCTCACCCGGATAGAGGCCGACGAAAATCAACTTGCCGCCGTGCGCGATGTAGCGGAACGCCGCGTTCATGGAGCGCGGGTTGCCGGTGCAATCGAAAACATACAGCGGCAAATCGCCGCCGAAGGCCGCTGTGATCTGTTCGGTGGGATCGCCCGCCGCATCGATCAATGTATCGACGCCGGCATTCTTCCGGCAGAACTCACGCCGCTTCTGGCTTATTTCCAGAACCACCGCGGTGGCACCCGCGGCGCGGACGCCCGCGACGACAGCCAGGCCGATGGGGCCAGCACCGATCACCAGAGCCGAGTCACCGCGCCCGATGCCGGATCGCCACACACCATGCGCGCCAATGGAGAGCGGTTCCACCAGCGCCAATTCTTCCAGCGACAACTTCGCGGAAGGATGCAGATGGTCCGCCGGAAGCGTGAGCCATTCCTGCATGCCGCCATCCACGTGCACGCCCAGCACGCGAATCTTCATGCAGCAATTCGGCTTGCCGTTGTGGCACGGCAGACAATCCCCGCATGCCAGATACGGGCGCACGGCGCACCGGTCACCGGCTTTCACATTGGTTACGCCCGCGCCAACTTCTGTCACTTCCACGGAAAGCTCATGACCCAGGATGCGCGGGTAACTGAAGAAGGGCTGTTTGCCTTCGAAGGCGTGAAGGTCCGTTCCGCAAATTCCCACGCGCGCGGCCCGCACTAGCACTTCACCGGCATCGGGCTTGCGTGGCGCGGTGGGCGGCCGGAAGGCGAAGCGTCCTGGTTCGTCGAGAGCGAGTGTCTGCATGATAGGCTCCTGTTACTTTACTAAGCCACGCCCGCGCAGCCAATTCGCCAGCGCGATAGGCCAGCCGCTCAGCGCGGGATCGGGATTTCCTAACCCGACGCCGTGGGGTCCGTTTTCAAAGACATGCATTTCCGCGGGGACGCCAGCCTTGCGCAGCGCCAGATAGAACAGCACGCTATTTTCCGGGGGCACCCCGGTGTCGGCATTGGTGTGGAAGAGGAACGTGGGCGGTGTTTGCGCCGTGACCCGCAGTTCATTCGAAAGATTCTGGACCAGGGCGGGATCTGGATTGTCGCCGAGCAGATTTTTCAGAGAACCCTTGTGCGTGTAGGGAGTGGTAAAGCTGATCACGGGATACGCGAGTATGAGGAAATCGGGGCGGCTGCTCACGCGATCGATGGGGTCGGCGGCACCTTCTTTTCCCGAATCGAAATGGGTGCCGATGGTGGAGACCAAATGGCCGCCCGCCGAGAAGCCCCATGCGCCGATCTTGTCCGGAGCGACGCCCAGTTCTGAAGCACGGGCACGCACGGCGCGTAACGCGCGCTGGGCATCTTCCATTTCAACCGGATGATGATAGCGCGGGCCCAGCCGATACTTCAGCACCACCGCCACCATGCCGTAAGAGTTCAGCCAGTTGGCAATCTGGCGGCCTTCATGGTTCATGGCCAATGCGCCGTAGCCGCCGCCGGGACACACAAGCACCGCCGTTGCGCCGGTGTGCTTCGTGTTCGGCTGATAGATTGTGATCTCCGGCCGATCGCGGTCTTCGGTTCCCAATGCGCCGGGAGCGCCGTTCGGCCAGAGCGGTTCGGGCTTCGGTTCAAAGGGCAATTGGGCGCAGGCAAACAAGGGGAAGATCAGCACGGCGAGGCAAATTCTGGTCACCTGGACACAGTATCACCACCGTTCTAATGCTGGTGAAGATGGGGATGGGCATGGCCGTGCGGCTCCGCGGTGCCCCCTGTGTGAGTATGCGGGTGAACCTGAATTAAACGCGCACGTTCCAGCAGCGGAACGTCATGTAGTATGGCGAGCGGCTCGCCTTCGGCCGCCATGGTCCCATTGTCGAAAAGCGCGCAGCGCGTGGCGATCCGTTCGAGACTTGCCAGATCATGCGTGGCCGTAATCACCGTGCGGCCGGAGCCCACCCATGAGGAGAGCAGGTCCAAGATGGTTGCTTCGCTCTTGGGGTCCAGCGCGGCGGTCGGCTCGTCCAGCAGCAGTACTTCCGGGTCCAGCATCAGCACGCTCGCAATGGCGACTCGCTTCTTTTCGCCACCCGACAGGCGATGCGGCGGGCGGTTCCGCAGGTGCGCGATGTCCATTTCGTTCATCATCGCCTCAGCCCTATCGCAGATCCGCTCTGCAGGCCAGCGAAGCTGCAAGGGCCCGAACGCCAGTTCATCGAACACGGTGGGGTTGAACAATTGGACATCGGGATTCTGGAACACGATGCCAACGCGCCGGCGGAAGGAGAAGGAGAAACTGTCATCGCGAAACGCTCGCTCCGTCAGCGGCTGGCCGTGGAAACGGACTTCGCCGGATTCGGGAAATGCCAGCGCGCTCAACAGCCGCAGCAGCGTGGATTTGCCTGAGCCATTCACTCCCAACAGGCAAAGCTGTTCCCCGGCATGGACGCTGAGGCTGAACTCGCGAAGAGCCAGTGCATCCTGATAGCGGTACGTGGCGCGGCTCACTTCAAAGACAGGCTCACCCATGGTTAGCGCCCCAGCACCACGGCCGCGAGCGCGACAGCCGCAAAGCCACAGAGTTGCAGCCAGCCGCGCGGTGTGACAGGGCTTTCGTGCAACAGATATACTTCGCCGCGAAAGCCCCTGGCCTGCATGGCCAAGTGAATCTCCTGACTGAGATTCACGCTTTTCTCCAGCAGAATGCCGGCGCTGGCAGCGGCCAGCCTTTGCCGGTCCCCCTCTTCGAGCACGCCTATCAGACGCGTTCTGCGGCTCTCGAACATATCGTGCGCGGTCTTCAGCAGTACGAATAGATACCGGTACGTCATGCCGAGAATCACCACCACGGAAACGGGTACATGGAAGAAGCGGAGCGCTTTCAGGACGCGGTTCCATTCGGTGGTGAGGACCAGTGTTAAGGAGAGAGTGGTGGCCGTGAGTACGCGGCCCAAGAGGAATGCGGTGGCACGCAACCCGGATTCGGTGATGGTCAGGTCCAGCGCGCCGATGCGAATCGCTACGGGGCCGGGAGTGAGGAACAGGGCTGGAATCGCGATCAATCCGGTGAAGGCAAGGGCGGGCAGCCACGCGCGCAGGGCCAGCAGTTTGATGGGCACACGGGAAAGACTCGCCAGCAGCACGGCCAAGGCAAACAGCGCCAGTAGCGCCATCAGCTTGTGCACGCTGGCCGCGGCGACGATCAGCAGCATGAGCGATGCGAGCTTCACTCGCGCGTCCAGGTGTTGCAATAAGCCGGGACCGCGCGCGATTTTTTCCGCGAAGAGCGAACGTTCCACCGCGCGCATGAGGCGGCCCACGGTCGCTTCCACGAATCCGCGCCGCGCTGTACGCCGGGCAGGCAGCTTGGCGAAGAGCCAACTCAGCAGCATGCCAAACAGCAAAACGAACCCAACCCCCGCTACCGCCGACATGAAATACCCCAAAGAAGGATTGCCAACAAAGCGCGGTGCA
>JBBROT010000234.1:0-5993 GCA_038229155.1 Bryobacterales bacterium
CCCGTCCGCGAATAATGCACCGGAGGCGTCGCAAAGTAATTCACTGCCGAAACATATGCCATCTTGCGGTCTTTGTTCAAAATCACCGAGTAGTGGTAATACTTCAGCTCGCCAGGAAGCGCCGCGCCTAACTGCGCATCCCGCAGTTTCGGCATCGGTGCGTCGAAGCCCAAAAACATCGGCTTGTATCCCGGGCGGTTGCTGTAATTCGGGTCTGGATTGATCGTTGCTTCGGTGGTATCCGGTGCGCTTGCCGAAACCGCATGCCCCCCAACCGCATGCGCCGTTGCCGCATGACTGCCTCCGCCTAGCGACACCGTTATCTGCAACGGAATCGTCACCGTTACCGCGCCCCCGCCCGCTTGCATCGCCGGCCCCGAGTGCGCCGCGTAAGCCGTTGCCGAATCGGAATGCGCCGCTGCCCCCGGCTGCTCCTCTGTGGAATCATCTCCCGTATTTACTGGTGCCGTCGTCATCGTTTTCACCTCCGGACGCTGTGCGCCCAACAATTCTTTCCTCAGTTCTTTCTCCGCGTCCGGCACCGTCGCATTCTGAATGAAGCTGAACAGAGACGATACGCGAATCCCTTCGTTCGCTTCCCACTGCAACTCCTGCGGATCGTCGCCCTCATGCCACACGCCGCCGTTCTTGTTGATGAAGTTCTTATGCTCGTCCATCTTCGGAATGCCGGAATGGTGCAGCGCTACCACTTCCCACTGATCGTTGAACACCGGGCTTCCCGACGAGCCCGGCTTCGTATCCGCCTCATACTGCGCGAAGGTTGGCAACAAATGCAGCAGCCGGTTCGCCCGCACCACGACCTGCTTTGCGCGCCCTTCTGGATGCTGGATAATATTCGCCGGCTCCGTCACCATGATCTTGCCTTCTTCCGCGATCAGTGGGCAATACCCGAAATCTGCCAGCCGCTTACCGTCCCGCGACGTTTCCTGAACCGCCACAATCGTAAAATCCAACCCCGCGTCGGTCATAAAGAACGCGCCGGGGTCTAACTGAAATGCATGAACCGGCAACTCCACGCCGCTGCGCAATTCATAGCCGAACTCCGCCACTGTAAGCGCCGCCTCCCCAGCATCCGCAATCACGTGATGGTTCGTCATCAGAAGCCGCGGCGATACCAGAAAGGCCGTTCCATACTTCACCGAATTGCCCGTACGCGCCGCTGTGCGGCACACGCTCGAACACACAAGCGACCCTCGCTCCAGAAACTCCACCGAAAGAAAATCCGCCGTCTCGCCGATCACCGCCTCCAACTGGACGGGGGTCAACCGGTCCATTGAGGTCGGCTCGTCCACCGCCGCGGTGACCTGCTCGGAAAGTTCGCGGCTATGCATCGGCGAATCCGCAATCAGCCTTACCAGCCGCGTCGCACGCTTCACCAGGCGCGGCTTCGTTTCAGCGGCGGCAATCCCATGCTCCTCCGCTGCCGCGACATTGTTGTTTCTCTCTTGAGCGGAACGTTCCCAACGCTCCGCCGCTTCCCGGGCAATATTTACATCGAACGCAAACGTGGCTTTGTCTGGCATATGTCGTAGTGACGAAAACAGAGAAAGTATGTCAAAATGCTCGGCCCGAAGAAAGCATTTTTCCGAACTATCGCGTTACAAATGGCTTACTCGCCGGCGCGGTGCATGGGTTTCGCCGAGAGCCGCCAGAAACGCCTCAAGCTCGAACTCTCCAGGAACCTCCATCGGCCAGACCGCGGCAAGCTCGAACACCCTGTCGTCAATCGTTTCACCATCGGACCAAGGCTGAAGAAGCCCCTTTTCGAAGAACGCCCCTACTAGACCGGACCGGACCATTACGGCCATAATATTCGCCTGCATAGCCGGATCGGGGAGATCTGTAGGGTTGATCCCGACGTTCATTGACTGCAAGCCGGCCCGCCTTTGCGAGGCAAGTTCCCGGCGCATCTGACGGCCTAATTCCAGGAAAACCTTCAGATGTTCCGGAGTGGCCGCCGGCAGCGGTCCTTCATGCTGTTCATGTCGCGGCCCTCCGCACTCGCCCATCGCTTCGCCTCGTCGAGACCCCTACTTCAGCTTGCTGAGAATGCGGTCATGTATCCAGTGCGCGTCCCACCATTCCACCGGATTCACCTGCACCCCATCCACCTGCACGCTGAAGTGCAGATGGTCGCCGCCCGCCATGCCCGTGGCTCCGCTCTTGCCAATTTCCTGGCCGCGTTTCACCTCGTCGCCCACCTTCACCTTAATCTCGCTGAGGTGGCCATAGATCGATTGCAGCCCGAAGCCGTGATCGATCACCACACAGTTGCCGTAAATGCCCAGTTCACCGGCCCACAAAATCGCGCCGTCGTTCGAGGCCGGAATCGGCGTATGCGCCACCTTCGCCAGATCGAAGCCAAGGTGGACTTGTTCATCCACCTTCTTGCCGTTGTAAATGTAGCTGCGCCGGTCCGCAAACACGCTCTCCACCTGCGAATTCACCAGCGGCAGAAACGCTCCGCTCCACAGCATGCGCGGCGCGCTTCTCAACCGTAAGTCAGAAAGCGTCTGGTTATTCTGCTTGCGAGTCTCGCGATTGATTTTGAGAAACCGCTCCAGCAGATCGCCGCCGGTCAGATGATCGATACCCGGCACCACCTTGTTCAGGAACTTGTCGTCGATCTGAATATCGCGCGCGCGAAAACTCTTGGGTGTAATCTTGGTCCAGAACGTTGTCGTAACCCGCGCGCCGGCACCATTTGATGCATACACCACGGGCATCGTGCTGGGCGGCGTGTCCCAGGGGTAAGCGAACAAACTGAATCTTTGTTTTTCCGGCTGCGAAGGCAGCGGGAAGCTTCGATACACGCCATTGCCCACAGCAACGCCGGCCTCGGTCCAATAGCCGGAAGGCGTGAAGACCACCAGTTCGCTGCCGCCCTGGTTGATGTAATGCTGCTCGGCATCGGCGGTCACGTGTGGCGGCGCGGTCACCACATCCACGTCATAACTCTTCGAATCCACTTGACCCCGAAGATCGTTGGACGTGGCATCCACAATCAGCTTCGCCTTGCCATCCACCAGCGCCGCGGCATCTTTCTTCCCCGCGTGAGCAATCACGTCGCGCGCCCCGTTGCGCTCGCTGAAAAAAAGCCAGCGATGCGCGGGCTTTTCTTCCGCGAATACCGGATAGCGCTTGCCGTTCTGCTCCACCGCCACATGTACGGCGCGCACGCCGTGAGCGTTTCGCAATTCAATGCGCACCAGCGTCTCCATCCCGATTGTTGTCACGGGCGGGTTCACCGCAATCTGCGTCCCCGTCGAAAGGAACATCAACACAGCCGGCACGCAAATCAGCAACGCCAGCACCGCAATCCCCACCGTCACCAACGCGATCTTCACTTCTTTGTCCAGGTGTCGAGCCAGTCGATCACAGTCTTGTACCAGAGAAGCGCGTTTTGCGGCTTCTGAATCCAGTGGCCTTCATCGGGAAATACCAGCATCTGTGAGGGTACGTTTCGCAATTGCAGGGCCGTATACAATTGCATCCCCTGCCCGAATGGCACGCGGAAATCGAGCTCGCCATGCGTCACCAGCGTTGGCGTTTTGAACTCCGAAACAAACAGGCTGGGCGACCACTTGTTATATACCTCCGGCGTCTCCCACGGCATGCCTCCGAACTCCCACTTCGGGAACCAGAGTTCTTCCGTCTCACCGGCCATGCTGCGCAGATCGTAGACGCCGGCATGGCTCACCAGCGCTTTGAAGCGAGTGCCGTGGCCCAAAATCCAATCGATCATATAGCCGCCATAGCTCGCGCCCGCGGCCGCCATCCGTTCCTTGTCCACATAGGGAAGAGCGGCCACTTGATCCGTCGCGGCCATAACATCGTCGAACGCTTTGCCGCCCCAATCGCCATTGATATCGTCGATAAACTTCTGCCCGAAACCGGTGCTCCCGCGCGGATTCGGCATCGCCACCACATAGCCCGCCGCCGCGAATACCTGCGGGCTCCAGCGATAGCTCCAACTCTGCGCCCACGCGCCCTGCGGCCCTCCATGAATCAGCATCAGCACCGGATATTTCTTCTTCGGATCGAACCCCGGCGGCTTCACCAGAAACGTCTGCACAGTCGCGTCTTCCGCGCCTTTTGTATTCAATTCCTCATAAGCCGATAGCTCATGCTGTGCCAGCAGATCGTCATTGAAGTGCGTCAGCACAATAGGCGGGCCGCCTTTCGAAAGCGCCGCGCAAATCTCCACCGGACTCGCGCCGCTCTGCCGCGTGAACACAATCGTCTTTCCATCCGGCGTGAACTGGATATCATCCAGCGTGTTGTCGCCGTTGATGGCCACCTTCGATCCGCCGCCTGAAATCGAGATGTACTGAATCGATTGCCGGCCGCGATCCTCAGCCGTAAAAAACAAGTGCTCCGAATCGGGCGACCATTGGAAGCTGTTCACCCACCGGTCCAGCCAATCGCTCAGCACTGTCAGCTTCCCCGTCTTCCTCTCCAGCAGCATCAATCGCCAGCGATCGCTCTCGTACCCGGCGCGCGATTGTGCCCGAAACGCCAGATACTTTCCGTCGGGCGAATACAGTGGAGAATTATCCGCCGCCAAATTCGACGTGATCTTCACCGGCTTCGGTTCAGGCACCTTCGCACCCGGCGGCAAGGCGATGGCGAACAAATCCGAGTTGGTGCTGGTGGCTGGTACTTCGTCTGTATTCAGCGCGTACACCACTTCGCGGCTATCGGGCGAAATTGCGTAATCCTCTGGCCCACCCAGCGAAAACGGAGGCACATCTCGGTCACCCGGCGTCAGATCGCGAACCGCGCCACCGTCGAGAGACATCGTCATCAAATGCGTTCGCCGCGCGCTCGCCCAGGTGGTCCAATGCCGGTAGAGCAGCCCCTTGATCAGCCGGGCTTTCGTTGGCGCATTTTTGGCCTCATCCAGCTTTTTGCGATTGCAGTCATCGTCGGAACCGCACTCGGGAAACACGTCGCTGGTAAACACCACGTACTTGCCGTCGCTTGAAAACAATTCGCCCGAAGCTTCCGTGGCAAGGTGCGTCAACTGCGTGGGGTTGCCGCCGTCCGCGTCCGCGGTCCATATCTGCGATTCGCCGTCCCGCACCGCTACAAAACCGATTTGCTTGCCGCCGCGCATCCAGCGTGGGCGATCGTTCGAATCGCTGGGCGTGCCAATTTCATGGGGATTGCCGCCGCCAATGGGCACCGTATAAACATGCGATTGTTTGCGATTCGCCGTCAGGTCAACCGTGACCGCTGAAAAGGCCACCGTCCTGCCATCCGGCGAAATGCGCGGATCGCTCACGCGAACCAGGTTCAGCAGAGCGTTCACATCCAGTGGAGCCTTCTGCGCCCACGCGCCACCCGCCGCTGCCACCAGCGCCGCGAAAACAAAAAATCTCATTGTTCTGATATTAGCTTCGTTCAGGCAGTGGCATGCCGATTGCTTCGCACGTCGTGAGCGAGGCCCTATGTTCAAGCAATTTTTACCCGGTACACTGCTGTTCTTCCCGCTGCTCCTATCCGCCGATACACTCACGCTGAAGAACGGAACCAGGTTCCGGGGTACTTTCAATACCGGCAATTCCGTTCAAATCAGCTTCACGGAATATAGCGGCAATCGCCAGAATATCGATCTACACGATGTGCTGGAATTGCGCTTCGGCAACGATCAAGCCGGCGATCTGGCGGGTCCGCCACCTGTCGCTCCTGGATATGGCAGGAACGATCAGGCCCACCCGGATGTCTATCGCGATTCTAACGGCCGCAATCCTCAACAGTTGGCAAGCTCCGTCATGGCCGAAGATCTCGACCGCCTCCAAACCGACCTGCAAGGGGCGATGGACAATAACGATCTCACTGACGATCAGCGCCAGAGCCTTGACGATAGCCGTGCGGCGCTCCGATCCGCCGCCCAGCAAAGCCGCAATGGGCGGCCCGTGAATCAGCGCAATGTCAGGCTGGCGCTCGACAGTATCCGTAACGCGTCC
>JBBROT010000235.1:0-5987 GCA_038229155.1 Bryobacterales bacterium
CCCACCGTGAGCGGGATGAAGACTTTCCGCGCGGTACGGGCAACGACATCGGCCATAGTCTCGCGGCCATCACTGGAGGCTGTAATGTCGAGGAAAACAAGCTCATCGGCACCCTGCTGGTTGTAGCGTTCGGCCAGTTCCACCGGATCGCCTGCATCGCGCAGGTTGACGAAGTTGACACCCTTAACGACGCGGCCTCCAGTGACATCGAGACACGGAATGATGCGCTTGGCTAACATGCGAGGTCGACAAAGTTGCTGACAAGTTGAAGGCCGACTGGGCCTGATTTTTCAGGATGGAACTGGACGCCGAAGATGTTGTTGTGTTCCACGGCTGCTGTGTAAGGAAGCATGTACGTGCATGTTGCGGCGGTGACCGGCGTCTCTGGAACGTAATAGCTGTGCGCGAAATAGACGTACGGCTCGCGCCCAAGGCCAGAGAGGAGGCGTGGTGCGCCGATGGGGGCGAGGGTGTTCCAACCCATGTGGGGCACTCTTTCGCCAGTGCCGAACTTTTTTACCGAGCCTTTGAAGATGGCGAGGCCGGTTTGGTCAGGTGCCTCTTCGCTGGTTTCGAAGAGGGCGTGCATGCCGAGGCAGATGCCGAAGAATGGCACGCCAGCTTCGATGCGCTGCCGCAGAGTTTCGCGAACCTGCATTTCATCGAGCGCGCGCATCATCTGACCGAAGTGGCCCACGCCGGGGAGGATGATTTTGTCCGCGGCCTGAAGGCCGGCTGCGTCGTGAACCAGAGTGTAGGGAGCACCGATTTTGTCCAGTGTATTTTCGACGGAACGCAGGTTGCCTGCACCGTAATCGAGGATCGCGATCATAGCAGGCCTTTAGTGGAGGGCAACTGATCTTTGAGACGCGCGTCAGTTGCGCAGGCAAACTTCATGGCTCGCGCGAAGCACTTGAAAATGGCTTCTATCTTGTGGTGGTTGCTGCGGCCATAGAGGATCTTGGCGTGCAAGTTCGCGCCGGCATGGTTGACGAAGCCATCGAAGAAATCGGGAAGCAGTTCAGTTTGCAGGTCGCCGACAAGACGGGTCTTCACGCGATCTTTGTAGACAATCGCGGGGCGGCCGCCCAGATCGACAGCAACTACGGCAAGCGTCTCATCCATGGGGATGACAAAGTATCCGGCGCGGTTAATGCCACGACGATCGCCGAGAGCTTTCGAGAAAAGCTGACCCAGCACGATGCCGGTGTCTTCGACAGTGTGATGCTGATCGACATCGAGATCGCCCTTCGCTTCAAGCTTCAGGTCAAAGCCGCCGTGCTTGGTGAATAACTCCAGCATGTGATCGAGGAAGCGAATTCCGGTTGAGACTTCGTATCTTCCGAGGCCTTCGATTTTGAGGGTGCCGGAGATTTGAGTTTCTTTGGTATCGCGCTGAATGGTAGAGTTACGCGGCATGTGCAATCACCTGGGGGAGTTGGTTGATGTCATCGATTACGGCTATGGATTGTTGTTCTGCAAGAATTTTTGAGAGCTCACGATAGCGGGGGTTGGCGGGCGCGGCGATTCCGATGAAGGGAACGCGAGCGGCTTTGGCGGAGAGGGCATCGTCAATGGAATCGCCAATATAGAAGAGGCGGGAGTGCGGGATATCGATTGAAAGGCGGAGGATGCCATCGGGTGCGGGCTTGGGATGTTCGACATCGTCAACGCCGACTACCTGGTGGAAGAGGCCGGGGCAGAAGCGGTCGAGAGTCAAGTTGGCTTCCCAGCGCAAGCGGCCGGTAAAGACGGAAAGCGTGTGCTGCTGAGCAAGAGTTTCGAGCATGCCGGGTTGAGCGATCCAGCGTTCGCGAAGCATCAAGCCGCCTTCGTGAAAGACGCTCTGGAAGTACGCGACTGTGTCTTCGTATGAAACCTGATGACCGGCCTGAAGGATGAGATGGCGAGAGAGGAGCCAATCGTCATTCCAGCCGCCTTCATTCTTGAGGTCTTGAATTCTTGCATCGGTGACGACGATGCCGGTGAAGTGCTTGACGGTTTCGACGATGGCGGCGCGGTAGGACTCGGTCACATCGACCAGTACGCCGTCCATATCGAAAATCAAGAGGTCTTTCTTGTCCATATGATTTCCAGTTCGGTTAGCAGCCGTTGCGTTTGCGCTACTGTGCCGAGCGTGATGCGGAGGCCGCCGGAGATTTCGTAGCTGCGGTCGCGCACCAGGATTGCGTGGCCGCGAAGGGCGTCGCGAATTTCTAGGGCGCGGCTGCCGACGAGGGTGAGGATGAAGTTCGCTTCGCTCTTCACGTAGGCAATGCCGAGAGTTTCCAGACCGTGAGCCAGCAGTTCGCGCGATTCCAAAACTTCCGCCACGTAGGAGGAGATGAATTCGGAATCGGCAACAGCCGCTTGGGCGGCTACCGCGGCCAGAGCATTGACGCTGTAGGGCGACTGAGCTTTATGGAGATGGGCGATGTTGGCGGGCTGCGAGAAAAGGCAGCCAATGCGCATACCAGCCATGCCGAAGGCTTTCGAGAAGGTGCGGCTGACGAAAAGATTTGCGTATTCCCTAAGGAACGGGATGGCGGTCACGCCGTGAAATTCGTAATAAGCTTCGTCGATGAGGACAGCGGCATGCGGGGCGCGCTCGAGGATCTGGCGGATGGCATCGAGACCGATACCGGTGCCGGTGGGGTTGTTTGGATTCGAGACGATGATGGCGCGTGTTTGAGGCGTGATGGCCGCGAGGAGTGCTGCGATGGGAACTTCAAAGTGAGGCGCGGGATATTCGATCTCGACAATTGTTGCGGCCGCGACTTCTGCATAGAAGCGATACATGGCGTATGAAGGCCGGAGGAGCAGCACTTCGTCGCCGTCATCGATATAGGTGTTGAGGAAAACCTGGATGGCTTCATCGGTGCCGTTGGTGAGGATGAAGCGAGCGGGCTCGGTGTGGAAATATGCGGCGAGCGATTCCTTGACACCGTCGTAAGCGGGATAGACGGCGAGGCGCTCCGGCGTGAGCGCGTTGCGGAGAGCTTCGGTGACGCGCGAGGAACAGCCGACGGTGTTCTCGTTGAAATCGAGCCGCAGCTTTTCGATGCGATTGCCGGTGGGCGGCGAATACGGGGCCATGGAGAGGACGGCCGGTCGCGGTTCGATCATGTCAGGCGAGCCTCACTTCGACGGAACGCGCGTGAGCTTCGAGACCCTCTGCGCGGGCGATGGTGGTGACGGCCGGCGCGATTTGTTGCAGGCCTTCGCGATTCAATTGTTGAACGGTGATGATCTTGCAGAAATCGTGAACGGAGAGACCGCCGCGCACGCGAGCTGCGCCTCCGGTGGGCAAAACGTGGTTAGGGCCGGCGGCATAATCGCCCGCGGCTTCCGGACTGAACGGCCCGATGAAGATGCTGCCTGCGTGGCGAAGGTTCGGGAGCAAAGACGCATCGGGAATGCTGAGGTGTTCCGGCGCAAACCGGTTGGAGATTTCGCAGGCTTCGGCGAGCGAGCGTACGATTACGATGGCGCTGTTGCGTTCGATGGCTTTGCGGGCGACGGCGGCGGTGGTGAGAGTGCGCATCTGCAGGTCGATCTCTTTTGCGACGGCGTTCGCGAGCCGTTTTGAGGTGGTGAGGAGGATGGCGGCGGCATCGACATCGTGTTCGGCTTGCGCGAGCATATCGGCGGCAAGGAATTTCGGATCGCCTTCGGAGGCTATGATGAGGATCTCAGTGGGGCCGGCGACGAAATCGATGCCGACTTCGCCAGCTAAAAGTTTCTTGGCGGCGGCGACATAGATGTTGCCGGGACCGACGATACGGTCAGCGCGGGGGACGGTCTGAGTGCCGAACGCGAAGGCGGCAATGGCGTGGGCACCACCCATTTGGAAGACGCGATGAGCGCCCAGCAAGCGCGCGGTGCCGAAGACCGCATCGACGGCGCGGGGAGAGGTGACGCAGATCTCCGGCACACCGGCGACAAGGGCGGGAATGACGGTCATCATCAGCGTGGAAGGCAAGGGATAGCGTCCGCCGGGAATGTACGCGGCGACGGTATCGAGAGGGCGTACAAGCTGGCCGAGCTTGAGGCCGGGCGCCAGCTCTTCGAAATGATCGCGGGGCATCTGGCGTTGAGCGAACGCGCGGATGTTGGCGCTGGCCTGTTCGATAGCGGAGCGGAATTGCGGCGAGAGCCGTTCGGCTGCCAAGTCAAGTTCAGACGCGGACACAGCGACGGACTTACGTTCGAGCTTATCGAACTCGCGCGCATATTCAAGCACTGCGCGATCGCCACGCTTCCGAACGGCGGCTAGGATGGGCGACACGACGGCTTCGGCAGCGGTCATACGCGCGGCGCGGCGGCTTAGCACGGCCGCCATTTCGGTGGAGGGAAGGATGCGGATGCTCATCGGTTGCGGCATGCTACTTCACAATCTTGTTCAGGGGATATTCGACGATGCCCTCGGCACCGGCCTGCTTGAGTTTGGGGATGATGTCGCGCACGGTGCACTCTTCAAGAATGGTGTTGACGGCGAGCCAATCAGGATTGCGAAGGTGCGAGATGGTGGGGTCTTTGAGCGCGCCCAGGTGGTTGAGGACTTGATCGAGATTGTCCTTATGGACATTCATCATGAGGCCGACGGAGCCGAGAGCGTTGATGGCCCCTTCGAGCAGAAGCTTGATGCTTTCGAGTTTGGCGCGCTTCCAGGGATGCTGCCAGGAGGTGTTGTTCGCGATCAGTTGCGTGTTCGATTCGAGCACCTGATCGATGATTTTGAGATTGTTGGCGCGCAGAGACGAGCCGGTTTCGGTGACTTCGACAATGGCATCGGCGAGCACGGGCGGCTTCACTTCCGTGGCACCCCAACTGAACTCCACTTTGGCGTTGACGGAATGCCGCGCGAGATAACGAACGGTGGTCTTGACCAATTCGGTGGCGATGGTTTTGCCTTCGAGCTGTTGGACCGTTTCGAAGCCGGACTGCTCTGGAACGGCGAGGACCCAGCGAACCTTGCGGAAGCTTTGTTTCGAATAGACAAGGTCAGCGACGGTGATGACGGCGGCTTCGTTTTCTTCGACCCAATCGCGACCGGTGAGGCCGGCATCGATGACACCGTTTTCGACGTAGCGCGCCATTTCCTGAGCGCGGATGAGCATGCACTCCATTTCGGGATCGTCAACGGTGGGGAAATAGGAGCGGCTGGAGGTGGAGATGTTGTAACCGGCCCTGCGGAATAGGTCAATGGTGGCCGTTTCGAGACTGCCTTTGGGGATACCGAGCTTGAGTTTCATGGATGGGTTAGACGATGCCGTAGACGGCTTCGGGATCATAAGTCGGCTGTTCCTGTTCCACCCATCCGCCATTTTGGAGCTTGCGATAGAAACAGCTTTCGTAACCGGCGTGACAGACTCCGGGACCTTGCGCTTCGACCCGAACGAGGACTGCATCCTCATCGCAATCGGTTGCAATGGATTTTACGACGAGGCGGTGGCCGGAGCTTTCGCCTTTCATCCAAAGCTTGGAACGGGAGCGGCTCCAAAAGGTGGTGAAGCCGGTTTCGACGGTCTTGCGAAAGGCTTCCTCATTCATATAGCCGACCATGAGGACGCGATTCGTCGAGTGGTCCTGAACGACGGCAGTGATGAGCCCGTCCTGCTTGGCGAAGTTTAAGTTTGTGCTCATAAAAATGCAAATGCCCGCCAAAACTGCGGCGGGCGCTATTTCCATCCTGTAAAAGTGAATGCCAGAAACGAGTTAGGAGAGAACAGTGCGGCCCGCGACCATCAAGCGATGGTGACGATGCTGTCGATGGTGGAACACACTGATCATGAACCCAAAGTATACCGACTTTATCGAGCCCGGTTCAAGCGCGTTACGCTAAAGTGATGTTGCTCAGCGATTGTGTCACCCCTTAACTGCTCAGGGAATCTGTCACCCCTTTCAACAATTGGAGGGTGACATTGAGTCAGAAAGAGTTGCAGCGGGTAAAGGTAGTTGCTAACGCGGTGGAAGGAAGGATCAGC